>DAITMD010000098.1:0-5156 GCA_036835345.1 Sandarakinorhabdus sp.
CCATGGGCCACAGCGTGCTGGATGCGCCCTGGCCGTTTTCACCGGCGGATTTCTCCCGCGATTTCGTCGCGCTGTGGTCACTGGGCGCCAATGATGCGCTGCTGGCGGTGAGAAAGGCCTTTGGCGAAGCGGGCGTTGCCAGGCTGGAACCGCTCACCCGGCATCTGGCGGCACAGGGTGCGGCGCTCAGTCCGGCCGACGTGCAGGCGCTGATGGGCCGGCTGACGGGATACCGCGATGCCTATAACGCCAGCTTTAGGGATCATGATCTGCTCCTGACGCCGGTGCTCACCCGCCATGCCGTGCCGATCGGCTATCTGTCGCCCACGCGCCCGCCGGCAGAGATCATGGCCGACATGATGCGGCTGGTTGCCTACACGCCGGTGCAGAACCTTACCGGTGCTGCCGCGATGAGCGTTCCCATCATGCAGGCCACCAATGGCTTGCCGCTGGGCATGCATTTTGCCGGCCGGCGCGGCGATGATGCCCGCCTGCTCGATCTGGCGTTCCAATTGGAACAGGCCGCGCCGTGGGCGCAGCGATTGCCGCCGATCTGGTTCGGAAACCGCCGCAGTTGAACCCATGATGGACCGACCCGGCCACGCGCCTACGCGCTGATATGGCATCTTCCCCTCGTGGTTTCGAAGCGAGGGGTCGCAATGAACAACAGAATGGAACAGCCGGGCCTGCACCGGCTGACACGGGCACAATATGATTGGGTCGATCCGCCGGCGAAATGGGCCAGCGTCGCCCTGCGCGCCAGCCTGGGGCTGGTCGGCACCATCCTCACCGCCATCAGCCTGTGGGGCCTGTCGCCGCCGCCGCTGTAATGCCGTCTTGATGTGAACACGCCCGGCGCACCGGAAGGCGCTGGGCGCTGCGCCTGCCTCCGCCCGCTTTGTGCGGGGGCAGGCGTCTTCTTGCCCGCAGGCTTGCTCTGGCGCGCACATCCCGGCACCCTGCCGGCATGTGCAATCTTTATGCGCTCACCAAGGGGCAGCAGGCGCTGCGCGATCTGGCCCGCGCGCTGGAACTGGGCGCGGTGCGCGATGAACTGGGCAATCTGCCGCTGCTGCCGGCCATCTACCCGGATGGCGAAGCGCCGATCATTGGTCTCTCCCGGGGCCTTGCCCGCGATGAACCCGCTGGCCCCACCCTGAAATATGCCCGCTGGGGCATGCCCAGCCCGGCCATCGCGCTGGCAGGCAAAAGCGTGGACCGCGGCATCACCAACATCCGCAACACCGCCTCGCCCCACTGGCGGCGCTGGCTCGGCCCTCAGCACCGCTGCCTGGTGCCGTTCACCGCCTTTGCCGAACATGTGAAGAGCGATGCCGGCTTTGCCCCGATGTGGTTCGAACTTGCCGATCCAGATCCGTTCGCCTGCTTCGCCGGCCTGGCCGCCCGCTGGACGGGCACCCGCAAGAAAGCCGAAGGCGAAGTCACCCTCACCCTGTTCGGCTTCCTCACCTGCGCGCCATCCGCCGACATCGCCCCGCATCACCCCAAGGCGATGCCGGTGATCCTCACCACGCCCGAAGAACAGCGCGCCTGGCTGACGGCAGAATGGGGCGAAGCGGCGGCACTGCAGCGGCCGCTGCCAGATGGGGCGCTCAGCATCCTGTCAGCCTATTGACCGGTTCAGGGCGCCCCATCGGCCGCCATCACGGGATGTGAAAATCCGGGAACCCCGGCTGGCTTGGAAAATTCGGCCAGCCGCCGTCATAGGGCGGTTCGCTTGGCGGCGGCGGCGGTGGTGGCTGGTGGCCGGGATCCTGCCCAATCGGCAGGCCTTCGGGCGGCTGAACTGGCGGCGGCGGCGGCGGCGCGGGATTGTTTGGCGGCGAGGGTGGTTGCAGGCCGGCGGTCAGGAACGCCATCACCCTCTCGTCGTTGGTCGGCGGCACGATGGCGCTGCCAGGCACCAACAGAAGAATATCTTCCCACGTCATCGGCGGATAGGCGTGATTGGTGTTGGGGCCGTAAATGTCGAAATCGGTGGTGTAGCGCCAGATCACATCGCCATCCCAATCATATCCTTCCATGATCGTCATGGGATTGGACCAGATGGACGCCGCCGTATCTGGATCGATCTTCAGATATTCACGGCTGAGATCGGCCACCAATGCATCCGAAATCGCTGCGTCGCCGGTAAATTGATCGATGCGCAGCAACGCTGCCGCCCTGAGGCCCGGGTCAGCCGATCGGGCCGCCGCCATCACGCCGCCCACCTCGAAAAAGCCGCCCGGCGGAAAAACCGGCAGGGCATCAAGTGTACGGATCGCAGGCGTCGCAGAACTGTAATATTGTGGGATGGCTTGCACAGTCAGGCCGGGGCCAGACAGCAACGCATCCAGATCAGGGAAAGAAGAATAAATATCTTGGGCCATGGCTCTACTCCACTGAGCAGCCACCCGACCCATGGAGAAGTTCGCACAGCCCTAAATCAACAGCAAGATGGTATTTTCAGCTGATTGCAAACTGCGCGTCACCTTGCCGCATATTTGAACTGCCGCCGCTGCCTGCGCAAACTCTGCGCTGCCTCACTCCGCGTATTTCACCGAACAGCCATAGGGCCGGGTGATCGCCGGGTCGGGCAGCTTGCCGGCCACCACGGCGGCCATGGCGTTCCGGGCCCAGGGGGTGGCGGTCTTGGCGTCGGCCTGTTCGGCGGTGGGCTTGTCGTCGATGGCGCCCTGATAGGCCAGCGTGCCGCCCGGGGCGATCACGAACATATGGGGCGTGGTCTTGGCGGCATAGAGCTTGCCCACCGTGCCGCCTTCATCCAGCAGATAATGCGCCGGCACGGCCTTGCCGCTGGCCATTTCGGCCTTGGCGCCGGCACCGTCAACATGGCCCTGCTTGCCGGGCGCGCCGCTGTTGATGGTCAGCCACACGGCGCCGGCGGCGCGGGCCTCGCGCTGGCGCTGCTGCATCGTGTCGCTGTCATAATGAGCGCGCACGAACGGGCAGCCGCTGTTGGTCCATTCCAGCACCACCGTGCGGCCCTTGAAATCCGACAGTTTCACGGTCTTGCCATCGGCATCGCGGGCGGTGAAGTCAGGCGCGGGCAGGCCGTTGACCGGATCGGCAAGCGCCGGGGCGGCCAGCGCTGCCAAACACAGGGCGGCGATTGCGGGCTTCAGCATGGTTCAGGCTCCATCTTTGGGGGACAGGCCCCTTTTGGGGTGCCGCAGGCGGGATCAACCGGCCAGGCTGGTCAATTCCGCCACCGTCAGGATCTGCGGCAGTTCGGCTTCGCCGCCCTTGCTATCATAAAACACGTAAACCGGTACCCCGGCGCGGCCATGATCGGCAAGCCATTGCGATATAACGGGGTCGCTGCGCGTCCAGTCGCCTTCCATCACGGTGATGCCCTTGGCCTTGAACGCCTCTGCCACTTGTGGCTGGGCCATGGCGCCCTTTTCGTTCACCTTGCAGGTCAGGCACCAATCGGCCGTCATGAACAGGAACACCGGCTTGCCCGCCGCGCGTAGATCGGCCAGCGCCTCCGGCGTGAACTTGACGGCATTTAGCGCAGTGGCGCTGGGCGCGCCGGCCACGGCCGGGGCATTGGTGGGCACCAGCAGCACGGCCGCCGCAATGGTCGCGGCGCTCAGGATGCCGGGCAAGGCGATGCTGCGGCCCAGCCCCTGCCGCGCGCCCAGCCACCACAGGAACAGGCCCAGCAGCAGCGCGCCGGCCAGGCCCAGCGCCATGCCGTCCACGCCGGCCTGCCGGCCCAGCACCCAGGCCAGCGCCAGCGCGGTGAGGAACATCGGCACCGAAAGAATGGCCTTCAGCTTCGCCATCCATGCGCCCGGTTTGGGCAGGCGGCGGCGCAGCGCCGGCACGAAGCCTATGAGCAGGAACGGCAGCGCCAACCCAAAGCCCAGCCCGGCGAACACCGCCAGCGCCTGCCACAGCGGCAGCACCAGCGCCGCGCCCAGCGCCCCGGCCATGAACGGCCCGGTGCAGGGGGTGGCCACGAACGCCGCCAGCGCGCCGGTGAAGAAGCTGCCCGAAACGCCGCCCGATCGCGCCTTGTCCTGCCCCAGATTGCCGGTGGAAAGCGTGACTTCGAACAGGCCGGCCAGATTGAACGCGATGGCCGTGACCAGCAGCAGCAGGAAGGCAATCACGCGCGGATCCTGCAGCTGAAACGCCCAGCCAACCTGCGATCCCGCCGCCCGCAGGGCCAGCACCAGGGCGCCCAGCGCCGTCACCACCAGCACCACGCCGGCAGTATAGGCCAGCGCCTCGGCCCGGGCCGTGCCGGCATCCACATTGCCCTTGGCCAGCGCCAGCGCCTTCAGCGACAGGATCGGGAACACGCAGGGCATGACATTCAGGATCAGGCCGCCCAGCACGGCAAACAGCAGGATCGCGCCGAGCCCCAGCGGCGCGTCACCGCCGGCACCGGAACCGCCACCCGCGGCAGCAGAACCGCCACCGGCGGCCACCGGTGTGCCGGCGGCGGGCACCGTGCCTGCATCGGCGCTGATCGCAAAGCCCATCACCGGGGCGCCGTCCATATCCACCCGCAGCACACCGCGCACCGCGCCTTCCGGCCCCGGCGTGGCGGCATCGGTCTCGATGCGCAGGGCATCTCCGGCGATGCTCACCTGCTGCGGCGTGACATGGTTGATCACCAGATCGCCCTCCGGGAAGAACCAGGCGCTCTTCACCCGGTCCAGCCCGGCCATCGGCACCGACAGCACGAAGCGGTTGTTCTGATTGGCATAAGTGGCAGAGGCGGCCAGCGGTTTGGGCAGGGCGGAACGGGCCGCCACCATGGCTGGCCCCATCACCGCATCGGCCGCGCCATCACCGATGGTCAGCGGCAGGGTGAGCGTCGCGGCTTCCGGCACGCATTGTTCGTGGCTGCACACCAGCCAATCGACCTTGACCGTGACGGGCAGGCTGCTGCCCGGCGCAAGCGCGGCCGGCACATCCAGGCTGGTGACCAGAACATTCGTCTTTTCATAGACATGGTTCATCAGGCCGGACACGACCAACGTGCCGGGAACCGGATATTGCAGATCAGGCGGAGTGCCCACGCCGCCGGGAAGGGACCATTCCACCCGTGTGGGCGCACCGGCATCGCCGGGGTTCAGCCAATAGGTGTGCCAGCCCGTTTTTGGCGTCAGCTGGAT
>DAITMD010000098.1:5256-8011 GCA_036835345.1 Sandarakinorhabdus sp.
TCAGAAGCGCCAGGTTACACCCACGCGGGCGGTGCCGCCGCGATTGGGTGCGCTCACTTCATAATCGATGCCGTCCAGCGCCGCGATGCCGCGCACGGCGGCGTTGCCGGTCGCCAGCACCGTCTGCCGGCCCAGATTGGTGTAGATATATTCGGCGCGCAGACCGATGGCGTTGGTCAGCTTGAATTCGGCGCCGCCGCCAACTGTCCAGCCCAGGCGCGTATCTTCGGATTCGCCAAGCCACGACACCGCCGGCGCGCCGTTCACCACCACGCTGGCCGATGCGCGCGTGTCGCCGGCGGCGACACCGCCGGTGGCATAGAGCAGGGCATTTTCGCCGATGGTGGTGCCCACGCGGGCCCTGAGCGAGCCACGGTTGCCGATCCGGCGGTTGGCCGTGGTGGTCAGTCCATCGGGTGCCAGGCCAGGCACCGGCGCGCCGACAAAATTGTTGCTGCCACGAATGTTGCCGACGATGAAATCGCCTTCCAGACCAAAGACGATGCTGCCGGAACTGGCATTGTAACCGGCGACAAGGCCGCCGTGGAAACCGTCATTGTCGTCCAGATCGATGAAATTGGGCGTGATGCTGGGCGCCAGCGACCGGAACGCCGACGTGCCAGTGGTGATGGCGCGGTTGGCGCTGTGCACCTGCATGCCGGCAACGGCGCCGACATAGGGCCCATCGAACTTGGTTTCGGCCAGCGCCGGGGCGGCAGGCACTGCGATTGCCGTCACAGCGGCAGCACAGATGAGGTTGATTTTGGGGGGCATATAACATTCCTTGGTTGGGGGTTACGCCAATGTAATGTTGCTGCCTGAAGCGAAAATGAACGATCTCGCCTTTGTGGCCGGAGTGCGACGGACTGCCGCTATACCGGGACAAACAGCGCAAATTGCAAGAAAAAGCGCCGAAGCGGTGTCCCGCTCCGGCGCCTGTTCTTGCCGATGGTCTGGCTGGATCAGCGCTTGCTGAACTGGAAGCTGCGGCGGGCCTTGGCCTTGCCGTATTTCTTGCGTTCAACCACGCGCGGATCGCGGGTCAGGAAACCGGCCTGCTTCACCTGGGTGCGCAGCACGGGTTCATATTTGGTCAGTGCCTGGGCGATGCCATGCTTCACCGCGCCAGCCTGGCCGGACAGGCCGCCGCCCACCACGGTGGCGATCACGTCATATTGCTCGCGGCGGTCGGCCACATCGAACGGCTGGTTGATGACCAGACGCAAGCTGGGGCGCGCGAAATACACCGTCTGATCGCGGCCATTGACCGTGATCTTGCCGGTGCCGGGCTTCAGCCACACGCGGGCGATGGCGTTCTTGCGCTTGCCGGTGGCATAGCTGCGGCCCTGCGCATCGATTTCCTGTTCCCGCAGCGGGGCGGGCGGGCCGCCGCCACCGGTGTGCGCGCTGTTCACCGGAGCTTCGGCATCCATGCCGGCGAGGTCGGCAAGCGACTGGCGATTGTCAGACATCTTTTATTCCTCAACCAGCGATCGTGGTGTTTTTGCGGTTCATGGCGGCAACATCCAGCACTTCGGGCTGCTGCGCCACATGCGGGTGATCGGTGCCGGCAAAGACACGCAGGCCGCGCATCTGCTGACGGCCCAGCGGGCCGCGCGGCACCATGCGTTCCACCGCCTTGATCAGCACACGCTCCGGGAAACGGCCTTCCAGCACCTTGGCCGGGGTGGTTTCCTTGATGCCGCCGGGGTGGCCGGTGTGGCGATAATAAACCTTGTCGGTCGCCTTCTTGCCGGTGAAGCGCACCTTGTCGGCGTTGATGACAATAACATTGTCACCGCAATCGACGTGCGGCGTGTAGGTGGCCTTGTGCTTGCCGCGCAGGCGGTTCGCGATGATCGAGGCAAGCCGGCCAACCACGAGCCCTTCGGCATCGATCAGCAGCCATTTCTTTTCAACTTCGGCGGGCTTGGCCGACGCCGTGGTGCGGGTGAGCATGGGTGTGTTCCACTTGAGAAAACAAGAGCGCCGGAAGCGAGGCCCCCGGCGATGCGCTGCCTATTGTGCCAAATGCCGCGCAGATCAAGGGAAAAGCGGCATTTTTAGCGTGTGGTATCATGATACCGCGCCGATTTCGCCATCCTCCAGCACCAGCCGCAGTCGTGCCTGCTGCGGGGCAATGGCATCGTCTGCCCTCAGAAAAGCGCCGATTTCAAGCAGCTGCGGGCTGTGGCCTTCATCGCCGAAGCGGATTGCCCTCACGTCCCCCGGCACAAGGTGCAGCGCGAGGAACCAGCCGGTGCCGCCCGGCGGGTGCAGCGACGGGAACGGGCGCGCCCACCAGATGCGCGATTCGGGCAGCGTCAGCCCGAACTCCTCGTGCAGTTCGCGCAAGGCGCAGGCCGCCGGGCTTTCGTTGCCCTCGCGCCCGCCGCCGGGCAGATCGATCAGGCCGGGCCACGGGATGCCGGGTTTGTTGTCGCGCCGATAGGTCAGGACATGGCCATCGATCAGCGCCGCCAGCTTGGCCCCGGCGAAATCGCTGCCATCCCACGGCGCAATCACACCGAATGGGCCTGCAGATGGCCAAGCAGCGTCACCTCCAGCGTCTTTTCGTGGGTCGCCTCCAGCACCACATCGGGCGCGAAGCCGGCGCGGCGGGCCTCTTCCCAGCGGCCGGCGCACAGGCACCAGCGGTCGCCTGGCGTCAGGCCGGGAAAGCCATATTCAGGGCGCGGCGTGGACAGATCGTTGCCGACCGTCTGCGAGAAGGCCAGGAACTCTGCGGTCACCA
>DAITMD010000099.1:0-230 GCA_036835345.1 Sandarakinorhabdus sp.
ATGAAGGTGAAGAAACGGTCCTTGCCGGCGGCGCGCGCCGTGGCGGTGAGCGCATCGATATAATCGTCCACCGTGGCAAAGGGCGCCGGATCCAGCGCGGCAGGCAGATCCTGCGGGAACAGATACCATTCGCGGATCTGCGCTTCCGCCCACAATTGCCGATCGCGCAGGGAACAGGAGGCGGTGGGCGGGGTGGGCGTTGGGGTGGGCGTTGGGGCAGGTCCGGCGCC
>DAITMD010000099.1:240-8008 GCA_036835345.1 Sandarakinorhabdus sp.
TGTTGCCCCCGGACCCGCCGCAGCCGACCAGCAGCACGGCAGCGCTGGTGAGGGCGGCCAGGATGGGGGAGCGGAGGCGTGCCAGCATGACATTGTTGTGACGCCATGATGGCCCGCTTGTCCAGCCGCGCTGCGGCGAAATTTGCCGCATTTGCGATTGGCCCACCCTTGACGAATCCAGCCTTCAGGATCATATGCCGGGCGTCTGCTGGCACTCGCCACCTGTGAGTGCCAGCAGCGGCAGGATTCAGAAGAGAAAGAGGGAAATCATGGCATTCAGACCGCTCCATGACCGCGTGCTCGTGCGCCGCGTCGAAGCCGAAGCCAAGACCGCTGGCGGCATCATCATCCCTGACACCGCCAAGGAAAAGCCGCAGGAAGGCGAAGTGGTTGCCGTTGGCACCGGCGCCCGCGCCGAAAACGGCACTGTCACCCCGCTGGAAGTGGCGGTGGGTGATCGCATCCTGTTCGGCAAATGGTCGGGCACCGAAGTCAAGCTGGATGGCGAAGACCTTCTGATCATGAAGGAAAGCGACATTCTGGGCATCGTGACCGCTGCCGCCGAAGTGCGCAAGGCCGCCTGATCCGCTTTTCGGCCTGGCATTTTCCGGGCCGGACGAACCGACAATGATCATGCCGCGCCGCGATCGGCCGGCATGACTGCAAGGGAATTTGAACATGGCTAGCAAAGATGTGAAATTTGGCCGTGACGCCCGCGAACGCATTCTGCGCGGCGTCGACATCCTGGCCGATGCGGTCAAGGTGACGCTGGGCCCCAAGGGCCGCAACGTTCTGATTGAAAAGAGCTTTGGCGCGCCGCGCATCACCAAGGACGGTGTGACCGTGGCCAAGGAAATCGAACTGAAGGACAAGTTCGAGAATCTGGGCGCGCAGCTGGTGCGTGAAGTCGCCAGCAAGACCAACGACGCCGCCGGCGATGGCACCACCACCGCCACCGTGCTGGCCCAGGCCATCGTGCGCGAAGGCCTGAAGTCGGTTGCCGCCGGCATCAACCCGATGGACCTGAAGCGCGGCATCGACATGGCCGTGACCAAGGTGGTCGAAGATCTGAAGTCGCGCTCCAAGCCGGTTGCCGGTTCGTCGGAAATCGCCCAGGTCGGCACGATTTCGGCCAATGGCGAGCGTGAGATTGGCGACATGATCGCCAAGGCCATGGAAAAGGTTGGCAAGGAAGGCGTCATCACCGTCGAAGAAGCCAAGGGCATGGAGAGCGAGCTGGATGTCGTTGAAGGCATGCAGTTCGACCGTGGCTATCTGAGCCCCTATTTCATCACCAACGCCGAGAAGATGCAGGTGGAGCTTGAGAACCCCTACATCCTGATCCACGAGAAGAAGCTGTCTAACCTGCAGGCGCTGCTGCCGGTGCTGGAAGCGGTGGTGCAGTCGGGCCGTCCGCTGCTGATCATCGCCGAAGACGTGGAAGGCGAAGCGCTGGCGACCCTGGTGGTCAACAAGCTGCGCGGCGGCCTGAAGGTGGCCGCGGTGAAGGCACCGGGCTTTGGCGATCGCCGCAAGGCCATGCTGGAAGATATCGCCACGCTGACCGCCGGCGAGATGATCAGCGAAGACCTGGGCATCAAGCTGGAAAATGTCACGCTGCCGATGCTGGGCAAGGCCAAGCGCGTCACCATCGACAAGGACAACACCACCATCGTTGATGGCGAAGGCGCTGCCGATACCATCAAGGCGCGCGTGGAACAGATCCGTGCCCAGATCGAAGTCACCACCAGCGATTATGACCGCGAGAAGCTGCAGGAGCGGCTGGCCAAGCTGGCCGGCGGCGTGGCCGTGATCAAGGTTGGCGGTTCGACCGAAGTGGAAGTGAAGGAGCGCAAGGACCGCGTTGACGATGCCCTGCACGCCACCCGCGCTGCGGTGGAAGAAGGCATTGTTCCGGGCGGCGGCACTGCGCTGCTCTATGCCACCAAGGTGCTGGACGGCCTGAAGGGCGCCAACGACGATCAGACCCGCGGCATCGATATCATCCGCAAGGCGCTGTATGCGCCGGTGCGGCAGATCGCGGCCAACGCCGGCCATGACGGTGCGGTGGTGTCGGGCAAGCTGCTGGACGGCAAGGACACGACGATCGGCTTCAACGCCCAGACCGAAGTGTACGAAAATCTGGTGGCGGCCGGCGTGATCGATCCGACCAAGGTGGTGCGCACCGCGCTGCAGGA
Organism: Sandarakinorhabdus sp.; assembly: GCA_036835345.1. Taxonomy (GTDB): domain Bacteria; phylum Pseudomonadota; class Alphaproteobacteria; order Sphingomonadales; family Sphingomonadaceae; genus Sandarakinorhabdus. Next base: position 2,439 of record DAITMD010000099.1, read on the forward strand.
TGCGGCTTCGGTCGCTTCGCTGCTGATCACCACGGAAGCGGCGATTTCCGATCTGCCCGCCGACGACAAGGCTGGCGCTGGCGGCATGCCCGGCGGCGGCATGGGCGGCATGGGCGGCATGGATTTCTGATCAAGCAGCCGGGAATGGCGCCAGCCATTCCCGGCTTTGCCGAAATCCGGCCGGAACAGGAAAAGGGCGGCCCCCACGGGCCGCCCTTTTTCCGTGTCCGGCGGCGCGGCTGCGGCTATTTCGCCATGCCGGCCATCACCTGCTGCATCACCCGCGTCCGCAATCGGCGCGGCAGCGGCATCAGCGCTGCTTCCAGCCCCTTGGCCAGCCAGCCGGGGCGCACCGTGCCGCTGCGGCCCAGTGCCGCCAATGCCCCGTTCGCCACCACGTCTGGCCCCTGCGCCATGCCCATCGTCATGCCGGCACGGGCGGCGAACCCGCTGTTGATCGGACCGGGCGCGATGGCCAGCACATCGATGCCCAGCGGCGCCAGTTCAGGGGCCAGCCCTTCGGCCAGCACCTGCACAAAGCCCTTGGTGGCGGCATAGTTGGCAGCGCGCGGCACCCCCTGAAAGCCCACCAGCGAACTGAACAGCAGGATCGCGGAGCGCTGCCGTCCCTGGCCACGCCCGCGCATCTGCCGGGCCAGCGCATGGGTGAGGTGAACAACGGCCCGGCAGTTGACATCGATCATGCCAAGCTCGCTGGACAGATCATTGTCGATGAAGGGGCCGGACGTGCCAAAGCCGGCAGCCGCCACGAACAGGCCGATATCGTGACCGGCAGTCGCCGCGACGACCGTTTCCACGCCGCGGCTTTCGGCCAGATCGGCAGCAACCACGCGGCACTGAATGCCGTGCTGCTGCGCCAGCCCATGCGCCAGTTCATCCAGCGCCTGCTGCCGCCGCGCCACCAGCATCAGGTGGAGGCCCTGCTCTGCCAGTGCGACCGCGCAGGCCCGGCCGATGCCATCCGATGCGCCGGTGATCAGCGCCCACGGCCCGTAATCGCGGCCGATGCGGGTTGCGGCAGGCAGGCGTTCGGCAGAGTCGGGCATGGGGCACCTATCGTTGATAGCCTATCAATGATAGGTTGACAGGAGAAGTCAATGGTCTTGATGAGGGCGCATGGAACATCCGGGCACTTCGGTCGATGCGCCGGCATCGCGGCGTGAGCAGATCCTGACGGTGGCGGGCGAATTGTTTCTGGCGCACGGAATTGCCCAGGTGACGACGCGGCAGATCGCGGCGGCGGTGGGCATCAGCCAACCCTCGCTCTATGCCCATTTCCGCACCCGCGATGCCATTGCCGTGCATTATTGCCAGCGGGTGTTTGCCCGGCTGGGCGAACGGCTGACGGTGGCGGGGGCAGCCGGCGGCGACCAGCGCGCGATCTTCGTGCGCATGGGCCATGTCTATGTGGATTTCGCGCTGGAACAGCCGGCGGCCTACCGCGTGGCCTTCATGATGGACATGCCGCAGCACAGCGATGCCGATCGCGACATGGTGGTGGCCGCCGGGGTGGGGGCTTTTGCCGTGCTGCGATCGCTGGTGGCACAAACCCATGCCGATGCCGACCTGGTGGCGCAATCGGTGTGGGCCGGCCTGCACGGGCTGGCGGCGCTGCTGCTGGCGCGGCCGGATTTTCCGTGGGCGCCCCGATCAGCGCTGATTGCCCATCACATCGAAGCGCAGGCGCAGGCGCTTTACGGCGCGGCCTGAGCCGGGGTTTCTGCCGGGTCGGGTCCCGTGGCCGCCGCCGCCTCTGCCGCCATCACGTCCGCGTTCGCCTTGTCGATCACCGCCTGCTGATTGCCGGCGGCGGACTGCTCGGTCTCCTTGCTGCAAGCGGCTAGGCCAAGGGCGAGAACGACAGGCAGAATGCGCATGACCTGACGATAACCAAGGCTGGGCAGCGCGCCAAGCCCGTGCCAGCATGATTGCCATGGGCCTTTACAGCGAAACCATCTTTCCGTGGCTGCTGGACCGGGCGTTGTCGCACCCGCGCATCATGGCGCGCCGCGCTGCGCTGGTGGCCGGCGCGTGCGGCGATGTGCTGGAAATCGGCTTCGGATCGGGGGCGACCCTGCCATTTTATGATCCGGTGCAGGTGCGCCGCCTGACCGTGGTGGAGCCATCCGAAGGCATGAACCGGCGCGCGGCGGCGCGGCTGGCGGCATCGCCGGTGCCGATCCGATCGGTGCCGGGTGCCGGCGAGCAGCTGCCCTTTGCCGATGCCGCGTTCGATACGGTGGTCTGCTGCCTGACCCTTTGCAGCGTGCACGATGTGGGCCAGGTGCTGGCTGAGGTGCGCCGCGTGCTGAAGCCCGGCGGGCGTTTCCTGTTTCTGGAACATGTGCTGTCGGATGATCCGCAGCAGCGGCGTTGGCAGCAGCGGTTGAACCCCGTGCAGCGCGTGGTGGGTGTGGGCTGCAATCTCAATCGCCCATCGGCCGAACTGGTGCGCGCGGCCGGTTTCACGCTGGAACCGATGCCGGTTCAGGAAGAGGAGCCGGCGTTCGGGGCGCTGAAAACACTGACGCCGCTGGTGATGGGCAGCGCCCTCAGGGCCTAGGCGGATCGCTGGCCGCGGGCTTTGGTTCGGGGGCCGGCTCCGGCTGGGCTGGCGGCTCTGGCTCGTCAGGCTCGGCGAACGGGTCTTCCTCTACCGGCAACTGGCCATCGAACAGCAGGTAGCGACGGCGCTGGAGGAAAGCGGAGCGGGCCAGCGCATATTCGTCCAGACTGTCGGCCAGCAGCGCATCGCCGCCGGTTTCGGTGAGCGTGTTGCGGAAATTGATGATGCGCCCGGCCGCCATCCCGATGCGCACGTCCCACCCCGGCGACAGCCAGGCGTTGCGGGCGAAATCGGCGGGATCGACGAAGAAATCCACCGGAGTCATCAACCCGTCGCGCAGCGTGGACGGGCCGAACAGCGGCAGCACGACATACGGCCCGGATTTCACCCCCCAGCGCGCCAGTGTCTGGCCGAAATCTTCCGGCTCGCGCGGGCGGCCGAGATCGGTGGCGACATCCATGATGCCCAGCACGCCCAGCGACGAATTGAGCAGGAACCGGTCCAGCGTGCGGAACGCCTGCGCCAGCTTGCCCTGCAGCACGGCGTTAAGGGCATTGGCCGGCTCCCCATAATTGCCATAGGCATTGGATACGGCGGTGCGGGCCGGTTTCGGCACCACGGCACGGTATCCGGTGGTGACCGGTTTCAGCACCCAGCGGTCCAGCCCCTTGTTGAACGCATAGACCCGGCGGTTGGATTTTTCCCACGGATCGGCTTCGGCGCGCGACAGATCAGTGCTGCCGGTGGTGGCACAGGCGGTGAGCGGCGCCAGCAGCAGCAACGCAAGCAAAATCCGGACGATGGCACCATTGGGGGGCATCCCACAGACGTGCCATGGCCGCCGCGACACGGCAACCGGCTTGACGGATATAAAGAAAGCTTTATATCCATTTTTCATGGAGCAAATGCTCGCCATTTTCCGTGCGTTGGGGGACCATAGCCGCCTTAGGATCCTGCTGCTGGTGCGCGGGCTGGATCTGGCCGTGGGCGAAATTGCCCGCGTGCTGGGGCAGAGCCAGCCGCGCGTTTCGCGCCATCTGCGCATATTGGCCGAATGTGGTCTGGTGGAGCGGGTGAAGGAAGGCGCATGGGTGTTCGTGCGGCTGAGCCCGGCGGCGATCACGGCGCCGGTGCTGGCGGCGATCGATGCGCTGGCGCCGGCAGACGTGGCCGCGGCCGACCGCGAACAACTGGGCCTGGTGCGGGCCGAGCGGCGGGCGGCGGTGGCGGCGTGGTTCAACGATCATGCCGCCCAGTGGGAGCAGGAACGATCGCTGCACAGCCGCGAGGCCGGGGTGGAGGCGGCGATTGTCGCGGCGCTGGGCGGGGCGCCTGTGGGCGATCTGGTGGATGTCGGCACCGGCACGGGGCGCATGATCGAACTGCTGGGGCCAGGCAGCCGCAGCGCCATTGGTATCGATCACAGCCCGGAAATGCTGCGGGTGGCGCGCAGCCGTCTGGAGGCGGCGGGCGTTGCGCAGGTAAGGGTGCAGGCCGGCGACATATATGCGCTGCCGCTGGCCGATGGCGCGGCCGATACGGTGGTGCTGCACCAGGTATTGCATTATGCCGATGATGCGTCCGCCGTGCTGCGCGAGGCGGCGCGGGTGCTGCGCGCCGACGGCCGGGTGCTGGTGGTTGATCTGATGCCGCACAATTTCGAGGAATTGCGCGACGAACGCCGCCATGTGCGGCTGGGTTTTGCCGATGATGCGGTGCTGGGCTGGCTGCAGGCGGCAGGGCTGAAGGCGGCGGTGGCGGCGCGGCTGCCCGGCGATACGGCGGCGCAGCTGGGCGTGACGATGTGGCTTGGTGAAAAGAGAGCGTGATGACCCTGACCCTTAATCAGATGGCGGAAGCCGCGCGGGCGCTGAACGGCCCGCTGTTTGCCGATCTGCCCGGCGATCTGGCGGTGAGCTTTGAATTTTTCCCGCCCAAGACGCCGGCCATGCACGATGCGCTGTGGCAGGCGGTGGACACGCTGGTGCCGCTGGGCCCGCGCTTTTTCTCGGTCACCTACGGTGCCGGCGGCACCACCCGTGAGCGCACCCATAGCGTCGTGGCGCGCATTGCCGGTGAAACGCCGGTTCCGGCCGCCGCCCACCTTACCTGCGTGAATGCCACCGCCGCTGAGCTTGACCGGATTGCCGATGATTATTGGGCCGCCGGCGTGCGCCATATCGTGGCGCTGCGCGGTGATCCGCCGGCCGATCCTGCCGGCGGCGCAGCGCGCTTCACGCCGGTTCCGGGCGGCCATGCCAGCGCAGCCGAACTGGTGAAGGCGCTGAAAAAACGCCATGATTTCGAAATTTCCGTTAGCTGCTATCCGGAAGTCCATCCCGAAGCGACCAGCGCCCAGGCCGATCTGGATGCATTGAAGGCCAAGCATGATGCTGGCGCCAGCCGCGCCATCAGCCAGTTTTTCTTTGAACCCGACAGTTTCTTCCGCTTCCGTGACCGGGTGGCAGCGGCCGGGCTGGATGTGGAGCTGGTGCCGGGCATTCTGCCGGTGACCAATTTCGCCAACCTCAAGCGCATGGCGGCAGGGGTCAACACCTATGTGCCGGCGTGGATGGGGCAGTTGTTCGAAGCGCTGGACGACAAGCCGGCGGCGCGGCAGCTGGTGGCGGCAACGGTGGCGGCCGAAATGTCGCGGCGGCTTTATGCCGGCGGGGTGCGGCATTTCCATTTCTATACGCTCAATCGGGCTGAACTTTCCTATGCCATCTGCCATCTTCTGGGTGTGCGGCCGGCGCATCAGGTGACCGCATGATCAACGCTGCCCAATCGCTGCGCACTGCCGCTGCAAAATCGATCCTGGTGAAGGACGGCCCCTATGGCACCGCCATTCAGGCGCTGGGCTTGGAGGCCGCCGATTATGCCGGCAGCATCGCCAGCAATCACGACCAGAAGGGCAACAACGACATTTTGAACCTGACCCGGCCGGATGCCATCGCCGGCATCTGCAATCGCTATATCGCGG
>DAITMD010000100.1:0-7961 GCA_036835345.1 Sandarakinorhabdus sp.
TTTACAATCATCGCGCCGCTTCGTTCAGGCAATCGATGAAGGTCGCGCCATCGATATTGCCGCCCGACAGCGTGGCGATCACCGTCTTGCCCGCCACGTCCACCCGGCCCGCCAGCAGCGCCGCCAGCGCCACTGCCCCGCCCGGTTCCACCACCAGCTTCAGTTCGCGAAAGGCAAAGGCGACAGCGCGGGCCACCTCGGCCTCGCTCACCGCCACGCCGGTCGCACCATGATGGGTCAGCGTGGCAAAGGTGATTTCGGCCATCACCAGCGTCTGCAGCGCGTCACAGCGGGTGGGGCCGGGGTTTTCCACCGGCAGGATGCGTGCCGCCGCCAGGCTGCGGCACACGTCATCATAGCCTTCCGGCTCCACCACCACCAACGGCAGCAGGCTGCCGGCTGCAAAGCCGCCCGACAGCCCGCCGCCCCCGCAACAGGTGAGCGCCAGATCAGCGGTTTCGCCCATCGCCGCCAGATCCTGCACCGCCTCCAGCCCGGCGGTGCCCTGCCCGGCGATGATCAGCGGATCGGCAAACGGCGGCACGATGATCGCACCGCGCGCTTCGGCAATATTGGCGGCAATCCGCTCGCGGCTTTCGGTAAGCCGTTCATAGAACACAATCTCTGCGCCATCGGCCCGGGTGCGTTCCACCTTCAGCTTCGGGGCATCCGACGGCATGATGATGGCGGCCGGCATGCCCAGCAGCCGCGCCGCCCGCGCCACACCTTGCGCGTGATTGCCAGAGGAATAGGCCACCACCCCGCCGCGCCGGCCTTCCGGCGGAATCGCCAGCAGGCGGTTGATCGCACCGCGAAACTTGAAGCTGCCGGTGTGCTGCAGATTCTCCGGTTTCAGCCAGATGCGGCCGCCGCAGGCCGAATCCAGCGCCGGGCTGTTCAGAAGCGGGGTGCGCACCGGCCAACCGGCCATGCGTTCGGCCGCCATCAGCACGTCTTGGTAAAGAACCGGGGAAGCCATTGGAAACGGGCCTTTTCAGTGTCGCATCGAAGGTAGCACAAGCCTTTGAAAGGCCGATTCAAAATCGCGTTTTTCACTGTAACAATTTTCTTCTTTACAGCGGCAGGCTTAAACCATAGGTAGCGCGTCCGCTGCCCCATGGGACTTCCACCGCAAGGCAGCTTTGGTGTCAATGCCGGCGATCGGCCAGGTGATCTTCCAAGGATCATCCAGTCAAACGCGCAGCGGCGACATACTTTGCCCACCCGGAGGTCCCTTGAGTTGTTCAAGCACCATACTGCGCTTGGGGTAGCGCTGACCCTGCGTCCAACGCAGCCAGTTACCCTTGTCCGTCCGCATGCCGCGCGCCGCGCCGCCCGCTTCTTTCTGGAGAAGTTTCCGGGCACGTCGATGTATGCCGTGAAGGCGAACCCGTCGCCGGATCTGATCCGCATCCTGTGGGATGCCGGGATGACGCATTATGACGTCGCCTCGATCGCCGAGGTGCGGTTGGTGCGTGATGTCGCGCCGCACGCCGTGCTGTGCTTCATGCACCCGATCAAGGCGCCCGAAGCCATCGCAGAGGCCTATCACCAGCACGGCGTGCGGGTGTTCAGCCTCGATTCGCTGGCTGAACTGGATAAGATCGTGGCGGCCACCGCCACGGACGGCGTGCCGGCCACAGATCTTACCCTGTGCGTGCGACTGCGCGTATCCTCGTCGCATTCCAAGCTCAGCCTGGCGAGCAAGTTCGGTGTGCATGCCGATGAAGCCGGCCCGGTGCTGATGGCGGCGCGGCAGGTTGCCGACAGCCTGGGCATCTGTTTCCATGTCGGCAGCCAGGCCATGAGCGCCCAGGCCTATGCCGATGCCATGGCACAGGTGCGCACCGCCATTGTTTCGGCCGGCGTCACCGTTGACATCGTGGATGTCGGCGGCGGCTTCCCGTCGGTCTATCCGGGCATGACCCCGGCGCCGCTGGAAGGCTATTTCGAGGTCATTCACCGCGCCTTCGAAGCGCTGCCGATCTCCTATTCGGCTGAACTGTGGTGCGAACCGGGCCGGGCACTGAGCGCTGAATATGCCTCTGTGCTGGTGCGGGTCGAAGCCCGCAAGGACGATGTTCTGTATATCAACGACGGTGCCTATGGTGCGCTGTTCGATGCCGCGCACGTCGATTGGCGCTTCCCGGTGGCGCTGGTGCGTGAAACCGACAGCCATGCCCGCGATATGGAGTTCAGCTTCTGGGGCCCGACCTGCGACGACATGGATTTCATGCGCGGGCCGTTCGCCCTGCCCGCCGATGTGCAGGCCGGCGACTATATCGAGGTCGGCATGCTGGGTGCCTATGGTCAGGCGATGCGGACCGGTTTCAACGGCTTCACTGCCGGCGAAACGGTGATCATGTCGGACGAACCGATGGCATCGCTCTATGCTGTCACCGAAGAGTCTTCGGACAAGGTTATTCAGCTTCGGTCAAAATGAGGTTAGCGTCTCTGCCTGCGGGCAGAGACGTGCTATTCCCCGCTCGGCGCCGGGCTCCACCGGCCGCGGGCGGCGCGTCGCTCGGACGCGCCGGGCCACGATAGATCAGGAGCCTTTTTGTCATGACCGATACTCTGAACGCCGTTGTCACCGATCTCGGCCCGGCCGAGCGCCAGCGCAAAGCGGAACTTCTTTCCACGTTGGTCGAGCATATCGACATCACCAGCTTCGATGCCCGCCCGATCATCGATGGCATGGCCAAGATGAGCTTCACCAGCCGCGATCTGGCGCGGGCCACCGCCATCTACAACCAGATGCTGAGCGATCCCGATTGCACCATTTTCCTGGTCATCGCCGGCTCCACCAGCGCCGGCGGCTGCATGGATCTCTATGCCGAACTGGTGCGCAGCAACATGGTTGATGGCATTGTCGCCACCGGCGCCTCCATCGTGGACATGGATTTCTTCGAAGGCCTTGGCCACAAGCATTATCAGGCGCTGGAGGTGCCGGACGACGATACGCTGCGTTCGCTGCTGATCGACCGGATTTACGACACCTATATCGACGAAGAAGCCCTGCAGCAGACCGATCACACCATCTACGAAATCGCCAACACGCTGGAACCGCGTGGCTATTCCAGTCGCGCCTTCATTCGCGAGATGGGCAGGTATCTGGCCGAGCATGGCAAGAAGGACAACAGCCTCGTCAAGCTCGCCTATGAGCATGATGTGCCGATCTTCTGCCCGGCGTTCGTCGACAGCTCGGCCGGGTTCGGCCTGGTCAAGCATCAGGTTGACCGCGCCAAGGCCGGTCAGCCGTACATGATGCTCGATGCCATTGCCGATTTCCGTGAACTGACCGACATCAAGATCAAGGCCGGCACCACAGGCCTGCTCATGATCGGCGGCGGTGTGCCGAAGAACTTCATCCAGGACACGGTGGTCTGCGCCGAAATCCTGGGTCACCATGACGTGGAAGTGCACAAATATGCCGTGCAGATCACCGTGGCCGACGTGCGCGACGGTGCCTGCTCGTCGTCCACCCTTCAGGAAGCCGCCAGCTGGGGAAAGGTCAACACCGGCATCGAGCAGATGGTGTTCGCCGAAGCCGGCAGCGTGATGCCGCTCCTGGCCAGCGACGCCTGGCACCGCGGGCACTGGAAGGCCCGCGCCAAGCGCTCGTGGGGCAAGCTTTTCGCCTGATTTGACAAACTGACCGGATGCGAAGAACCCTCCCCGTTCATCCGGGGAGAGTTTTTCGTGGGACAACCAATCTTGCTGCCGATGCTGGTCCTAGCCGGCTGGACGATGATCATCTGGATCTGGATGTACGCCACCCGCCTGCCGGCCATGAGCCGGGCCGGAATCGATGGCACAAAGCTGGTGGGATCAACCGGCAAAAGCCTGCGTGATCAGTTGGTTGCCGCCGGCGAGGAACGCGCCAGCTGGGTGGCCGACAATTACAACCACCTGATGGAGCAGCCGACCATCTTCTATGCCACGGCGCTGGCGCTGGCGGTGATGGGCGAAGGTGGCAGCCTGGCTGTGGCGCTGGCCTGGGGCTATGCCGGGCTGCGGATCGCCCACAGCCTGGTGCAGATCGTGTCAAACCGGGTGCTGGTGCGGTTCCTGATATTTGCGCTGGCCAGCCTGTGCCTCATCGCCCTGGTGCTGCTGGCCCTGTCGATCGCCAGCGCTCAGGCCTGACGCTGAAACCGCGCCACCAACTCGACATGGCTGGACCAGCGGAACTGCGCCACCGGCCAGAGCGTGGTCAGTTGATAGCCGGCATCTGACAAGATACGCGCATCCCGGCCGAAGCTGTTGGGATTGCACGAAACTGCCACCACGATCGGCACCTGCGAAGCGGCCAGCGCCTTCGCCTGTGCCTCCGCTCCGGCGCGCGGCGGATCGAACACCACGGCGTCAAGCCCGGCAAGTTCCTTGCCCGCCAGGGGCCGGCGAAACAGATCGCGGTGCTGCACCTCGACGCGCCGGCCAGCCTGCCGGGCGGCCACGCCCAGCGCCATGATTGCCGGCCCCGCCGCATCCACTGCTAGTACCTGCGCCCGGGCCGATGCGGGCAGCGCAAAGGCGCCAAGACCGCAGAACAGATCGGCCACATTGGCAGCATTACCAAGGGCTTCGGTCACTGCCGCCACCAGCGCCGCCTCGCCTTCGCGTGTCGCCTGCAGGAAGGGGGCGACGGGGAGCGCCACCGGCACCCCGCCCATCTTGATGATGGGCTGCCGACGTTCCACCAGCGTGTCGATGCCGCCCGGCCCTTCAATGCTCAGCCGGGCAATATCATGGACTTCCGCGAACTCAGTCAGCGCTTCGATGGCGGCAAGATCGTCGGCGGGTACATTGGCCAGCAGCAGATCGACCCCGGTTTCAGACAGGGTAAGCGCCGCGCCGGCGCCCTGCCCGTCCCGCAAACGCGCCTTCAGCAGCCCGCGCAGCGGTGCCAGCAGCGCCTGCAATGCGGGCGCCAGCACCGCACAATCGATCACATCGATCAGCGCATGCGTGCCTTCGCTGTGAAACCCCAGGCTCATTTTTCCGTTTCGTTTCAGTGCTTTCAGGCCAGCCCGGCGGCGGCTGCGTGGCGGTGACAGCGCAATGGCGCGCACGTCGGCAGGCAGCCCGGCGGGCAGCACCCGCGCCAGACGCTGGTGCACAAATTCACCATAGGCCGCCTCATCGACATGCTGCATCTGGCAGCCGCCACAATCGGGGTAATGGGCGCAGGCCGGGGCCGTGTGGTGCGGGCCAGGAAGGATGCCGGGCGGGGTGACACTGAAATCGATCCGGTCGCCCGGCGCCGACAATGCCACGAAGCGGCCATCGGCGGTGACGCCATCGCCGCGGGCTGCCAGCCGGACAATTTCGGGCAGCGGCTGGCTCATTGGCCTGACATCATATCATTGATAATATTGCATATCTGGTTGGCTTGCCGTGACCGCTTGCTGGGTTGTGGAGGCCGCCGGATGGCCTGGCGTGACCCCGCGGCGGCAAACGGTGACCAGGGCGGCAACGCGTGCATCAGATATCGGCAAAGATGTGCGTTTCGCTTGCCGCCCCCGGATGTGTCACCGCGCCCAGCCGGGCCGGGCCGACCGTCTGGGCGAACTTCCAGATCGCGCCGGACTGATAATTGGTGGCGCGCGGCACCCAGCCCTCGCGGCGGGCGGCCAGCACGTCTGCCGCGACCTCCAGATCGATGGTGCCGGCCACAGCATCGATGGCAATCATGTCGCCGTCCTCGATCAATGCGATCGGCCCGCCTTCCGCGGCTTCCGGCCCGACGTGACCGATGCAGAAGCCGCGCGTCGCGCCGGAAAAGCGCCCGTCGGTGATCAGCGCCACCTTGTCGCCCATGCCCAATCCGTACAGCGCCGCCGTGGTGGAGAGCATTTCCCGCATCCCCGGCCCGCCCTTCGGCCCTTCATAGCGGATCACGATCACGCAGCCCGGTTCGATCCCGCGCGCCTCCACCACGGCAAAGGCATCTTCCTCGCAGTCGAACACGCGGGCCGGGCCGCGGAACTGCAGCCCGGCCATGCCGGCCACCTTCACGATGGCACCATCGGGCGCCAGGCTGCCCTTCAGGCCGACCACGCCGCCGGTGGGCGTGATCGGGGCGGACACCGGATGGATCACTTTCTGATCCGGGTTCCAGCTGATCTCCTCGATATTTTCGGCCAGCGTCCTGCCGGTCACGGTCAGGCAATCGCCGTGGATGAAGCCGGCATCGAACAGCGTCTTCAGCACCATGTAGACGCCGCCGGCATCATGCATGTCTTTCGCCACATATTTCCCGCCCGGCTTCAGATCGGCGATATAGGGCGTGGTCTTGAAGATTTCCGCCATGTCGAACAGATCGAACGTCACGCCGCATTCGTTGGCCATCGCCGGCAGGTGCAGCGCGCCGTTGGTGGAACCGCCGGTTGCCGCCACGATGCGCGCCGCGTTTTCAAAGGCTTCGCGCGTGCAGATGTCACGCGGGCGGATATTCTTTTCCAGCAGGGTCATGATCTGCCTGCCCGCCGCGATCGCGATATCGCCGCGCGTCTGATAGGGGGCGGGCGCCATGTTGCTGTTGGGCAGCGACAGCCCGATGGCCTCCCCAACGCAGGCCATGGTGTTGGCGGTATATTGCCCGCCGCAGGCGCCGTGGCCGGGGCAGGCCACCTTTTCCAGCGCGGTGAGCCGGGCCAGCGGGCAGCTGCCGGCAGCAAACCCGCCCACCGCTTCAAACACGTCCACCACTGTCACATCCTTGTCTTCAAAACGGCCGGGCAGGATGGAGCCGCCATAGACGAAGATGCTGGGCACATTCAGGCGCAGCATCGCCATCATCATGCCGGGCAGGCTCTTGTCGCAGCCGGCAAAGCCGATCAGCGCATCATAGCAGTGGCCGCGCATCGAAAGCTCCACACTGTCGGCAATGCAGTCGCGGGAGACGAGCGACGCCTTCATGCCCTGATGGCCCATCGCAATCCCGTCGGTCACGGTGATGGTGTTGAACCGGCGCGGCATCCCGCCGGCTTCGTTCACGCCAATGCGCGCCGCATCGGCCTGCGCATCCAGCGTGGTGTTGCACGGCGCGCTGTCATTGCCCGCTGACGCGATGCCCACGAACGGCCGCGCGATCTCCTCCTCCGAAAGGCCCATGGCGTAATAATAAGAACGATGCGGTGCCCGCTCCGGCCCCACCGAGACATGGCGGGATGGCAGCTTGGACTTGTCGAATCTTGTCATGACAGGGCCTTTTTGGGGAATAAAATTGCCTTGGCGCAAGGGTGGGCGGTGGTCAAGGGGACAGGCGCGGCTTTCCCATTCGCATCGCGCTGAAGCGGCCGCCAGAAATCCGATCTGCGCCCGGCCAGAGCCGCCACATCAAAGCCCGCGCCTGACCGTAGCGATGCAATCGGCCAATATGTGCGTCCAGCGGGCAATGCCTTCCTTGTCACGCAGGCCATCGTTGCGGACTTCGATGCCCAGATAGGGGATGCGACGGGCTTCGGCGTGGCGATCCATCGTGTAATTGAGGTCGCGGCCCGAATAGGGCTGATTGTCGCCCACGTGCAGGCCTCTTGCCGCCAGCGCCACCAGGCCGAGGCGGGCGGCGCGATCATCGTGATTGTACAGGATGCCAACCGGCCACGGCCGCGCCTCCTCCGGCCGGCTGGCGAGGCTGGGCGTGAAGCTGTGCACCGAGATGATCAGCGCGGGGCGCCGCTGTGCGATCTGGGCGGCGATGGCGGCGTGATAGGGCGCGTGGATGGCGCTGATGCGGATATCGCGTTCATGCGGCGGCAGGTTCCAGTTGCCGGGGATGATATGGCCATCGCTGCTGGCCGGCACCGCACCGGCATCATCCGGATCGCGGTTCACATCCACCACCAGCCGCGACACGGCCGCGATGATCGCCGGAGCCGCCAGCGCCCGCGCCAGCCGGCGGGTGAGCGCATCGGTGCCGATATCCACCGCGACATGATCGGCCATCAGCGCCG
>DAITMD010000101.1:0-7835 GCA_036835345.1 Sandarakinorhabdus sp.
GTGGTGGAGGGGGTTGGATTTGAACCAACGTAGGGTGAAACCCGGCAGATTTACAGTCTGCTGCCATTGACCGCTCGGCCACCCCTCCACACAAGGGCTCCCCTTGGGGAGGCGGCCTGATGCGGCAGGCCGGCGTGGCTGTCAACCGCTCTCGTATCAGCCGCGCGGGCTTAGCCTCTGTCTGGCACCACCCGGTCACGGCCCAGCCGCTTGGCCGTGTAGAGCGCGCCGTCTGCCCGCTCGATCAGCCGGTCGGCGCTCTGGCCGGGGCGGTGTTCGGCCACGCCGGCCGAAAAGCTGATGCGGCCCATGCTGCTGCCATCCACCGCGCTGCGCAGCACCTGCCCGGCCAGTTCGGCGCGAATCCGGTCGATGCGGGCCAGTGCGGCCTGCACCGGCACCCCCGGCATCACGCCCACGAATTCTTCCCCGCCCAGCCGGCCCACCGCACCGCCATCCTGTTCCAGCCGATCGGCCAGATGCCGCGCCACGAAACACAGAACATCATCACCCATGGCGTGGCCGAACCGATCATTGAAGCGCTTGAAATGATCGATATCCACCACTGCCACGCTGAGCGGCGCACCTGTTTGTGTGGCCGCGGCCTGCGCTTCGCCCAGCGCCGCTATCAGGCCGCGCCTGTTCATCACGCCGGTCAGCACGTCGGTCACGGCAGCGCGTTCGGCCTGCGACAGCCGGCCCGCCAGTGCCTTGCTTTCGGCCGCGGCCTGCGCCAGTTCGCCGATCAGCCGGCTGTTGGCGGCCTGCATGGTGGCGGTGGCGGCGCTCAACTGCTCCAGCAGCGCGGCCAGGCTGGCACTGTCCATCGGCCCGGCCAGCCGCTGCCCGCCATCGGCGATGGCGCGGCCATAATCCGCCAGATCGCTTTGCCCGGCATCGATGGTGCGGGTCAGCGCCTCGGCCTGGCCGTGCGCCTCGGCGATCAGTTGCTTCACCTGCGCCTCGCCGATCACCCCCAGATGGGTTTCGCGCAGCGCCATCAGCGCCGTCAGCGTGAGGCTAGTTTCGCTGAGCGCCTGCTCGATCGCTAGGCTCAGATCGGGATCATCGCCCTGCACGTGGCGCCACAGCACTTCATACACCGGCGGATCGGATGGCAGGCCGGTGCCCAGCAACAGCACGCGCACCTGATCCAGCGCCGCCAGCGCCAGTTCCGCCGGGGGCGGCGCGGCGTCCTCCGCCACGAAAGGTCCCGGCTCATGCTGCATCGTCTGTGCCCTCCTGTGCTGTGTGGAGGGGAACGGCGGGGATGGGGCGGGGTTTAGGGGGGAGGTTGGTTGGGGAGGAAGGTAAGGAGGCGCGGCAAAGCCGCGCCGTCAGACGAGCCGAAGCCGGCTGGCCTGAGGGCCAGTCGTTTCGCTCGCTGGCCGATCTTGCCGGAGTCGGTGAACAACGCTGCGCGTTGTTCACGCGCCCGGCTGCGATGGAGCGGGTAGCGGGAATCGAACCCGCATAGCCAGCTTGGAAGGCTGGAGCTTTACCACTAAGCTATACCCGCGGCTTCGCCTCCATATGGCAGCATTGCGGCGGGATCAATTCCCACGGCCCATCTGGTCCAACCACACTTGCGCTGCTACGGGCGCACCACTATAGCCGCGCTTCCTGCACACAGGAGTGTAGCTCAGCTGGTAGAGCATCGGTCTCCAAAACCGAGGGCCGGGGGTTCGAGCCCCTCCACTCCTGCCAGCAGCCGGGCTCTGGGCTTCCAACTGGTTGAAACCATTGGGGTGCTGGCCGGTCAATGGGTGCGGGGCGGGTTAACTGGCCGGCCATGGGCGCATTGTCCGTGCCGGTTATTGGTGTTTTAGGCGGCTGCCGGCCACACCGGGCCGTGATTCGGCGAACAAGGGAATGACGTTGGTGAGTGAGGCAGTTGATGAGTGAGGCCGGGGCCACAGACGCGAAGAAGCCGGGCACGTCCCCGGCCGAATTCGTGCGCCAGGTGCAGACCGAGCGCCGCAAGATCACCTGGCCGACCACCAACGAGACGGTGCGCATGACCATCATGGTGCTGATCATGACCACGGTGCTGTCGCTGTTTTTCCTGGGCATCGATCAGGTGCTGGGTCGCACCGTCAAATTCCTGCTCGGCCTGGCGGCCTGAGACCAATCGAGGACACACATGGCGCGCTGGTACATCATTCACGCCTATTCGGGCTTTGAGAACAAGGTGAAGGAAGCCATCCTCACCGAAGCCCGCCGCATGGGCCTGGAAGCCTTCATCGAGGCCGTGGAAGTGCCGGCCGAAACCGTCACCGAAGTGGTGAAGGGCAAGAAGCGGCAGGTGGAGCGCAAGTCCATGCCGGGCTATGTGCTGGCCAAGCTGGCGATGACCGACGATGTCTATCACCTGGTGAAGAACACCCCGAAGGTCACCGGCTTTCTGGGCCAGCAGAACAAGCCGCAGCCGGTATCCGAAACCGAAGCGGCGCGGATGCTGAACACCAAGACCGAGGAAACCCCGGCGGCAAAGATCAAGAAAAAGGCCAATTTCGAGATCGGCGACAGCGTGCGCGTTCTGGATGGCCCATTCGCAAGCTTCAACGGCCTGGTCGAGGAGATCGATTACGACCATGGCCGCGTCAAGGTTTCGGTGTCCATCTTCGGCCGGGCCACGCCCGTCGAACTGGGCTTCGAACAGGTGGAAAAGCAGAAGTAAGCCTTTCCATTTTCACTGTGGGAGGCCGGTTGCCCCGGCCGCATGCACCACAAAACAAGGAGCGGCCCCATGGCCAAGAAGATTACTGGTTACATCAAGCTGCAGGTGAAGGCCGGCAGCGCCAACCCCAGCCCGCCAATCGGCCCGGCGCTGGGCCAGCGCGGCGTCAACATCATGGAATTCTGCAAGGCGTTCAACGCCAAGACGGAAAACCTTGAAAAGGGCACCCCGATCCCGACGGTGATCACCGTCTATGCCGACCGGTCGTTCAGCTTCATCACCAAGCTGCCGCCGGCGAGCTTCCTCTTGAAGCAGGCAGCCGGCCTGAAGTCTGGCGGCACCACGCCGGGCAAGGGCGCGCCTGCTGCCAAGATCAAGCAGTCGCAGATCCGCGCCATCGCCGAGCAGAAAATGCCCGACCTGAACGCGAACAGCATCGAGATGGCGATGAAGACCATCGAAGGTTCGGCCCGCGCAATGGGCCTTGAAGTGGTGGAGGGCTGATACGATGGCAACGAGCAAGAAAGCCAAGGCCCTCGCTGCTGCCGTGGACCGCGAGAAGCTGTATCCGATCGACGAAGCGCTGAGCCTGGTGAAGAGCCTGGCCACGGCCAAGTTCGATGAAACCATCGAAGTCTCGCTCAACCTGGGCGTTGATCCGCGTCATGCCGATCAGATGGTGCGCGGCGTTGTCACCCTGCCCAAGGGCACCGGCAAGACGGTGCGCGTGGGCGTGTTCGCGCGCGGCGCCAAGGCGGATGAAGCCAAGGCCGCCGGCGCCGATGTGGTGGGCGCTGAAGACCTGCTGGAAATCGTGCAGGGCGGCACCATCGATTTCGATCGCTGCATCGCCACGCCCGACATGATGGGTCTGGTCGGCCGGCTGGGCAAGGTTCTGGGTCCCAAGGGCCTGATGCCGAACCCCAAGCTGGGCACCGTGACCATGAACGTGGCGGAAGCGGTGAAGGCGGCCAAGGGCGGCCAGATCGAATATCGCGTCGAAAAGGCCGGCATCATCCACGGCATCCTGGGCAAGGCCAGCTTTGGCCATGACGATCTGCGCGCCAATTTCGATGCGCTGGTCGATGCGGTGGTCAAGGCCAAGCCGTCGGGCGCCAAGGGCAAGTATCTGCTGAAGGTGGCGGTCAGCTCCTCGATGGGCGCCGGCATCAAGGTCGATCCGTCCTCGACCGGCCAGACGGCCTGAACCGGCCTGACTGAACGACCGAAAGGGCCGGGGACTGAGGTTCCCGGCCTTTTTTATTGACTCGATGAGCGCCTGCCCGTATCGGCCCGCAACCGTTGCGGTCAGAAATGGCCGTGGCGACCGTCCGAGACTGCAGGTGAGCAGCTTTCGAAAGAAGGCGCACTTAAGCCATTTGGGCCTGCAAGAGACGAGGCAAGTTTTTCCGGGCCGCTGCGGCGGTGTTCCGGGTCTGCGCTGGCAAATGCCGGCGTGGGTAGCGATCCTCTTCGGACGGGCCTTGATGCCCGGCCTTCCCCTTCATCGGTGATTGTCAGGCGGCAGGGCTCATGAGCCGGCGTGCGCCTTGCGGCGTGCGTCATGACCGCCTGCACACCGGTTTTGGCCGGGGGGCAGGCAGAAGCAAGATGGAGTGAGCATGGATCGCGCCCAAAAAGCCGAAGCCGTTGCCGGCCTTGCCAAGACGCTGACCGAAACGTCGGTTGTCGTGGTGACGCGCAATCACGGCCTGACCGTCGCCCAGTCGAGCGACCTCAGGAACAAGATGCGCGGTGCTGGTGCCAGCTTCAAGGTGACGAAGAATCGCCTTGCCCGCATCGCTCTCGAAGGCACGCCCTATCAGCCGCTCGGTGAGCTGCTGACCGGCCCCATCGCACTTGCCACGTCCGCCGATCCGGTGGCCGCTGCCAAGATCGCGGTGGAATTCGCCAAGGGCAATGACAAGTTCGAAATCGTTGGTGGCGCCATTGGCGGCACCATCCTGGATGTGAACGGCGTGAAGGCCCTGGCCGAACTGCCGTCGCTCGACGAACTGCGTGCCCGCCTTGTTGGCGTTATCAACGCCCCGGCAACCAAGGTTGCGCAGCTGGCCTCGGCGCCGGCCGCCAAGCTGGCCCGGGTGTTTGGTGCCTATGCCGCCAAGGACGCTGCCTGAGCGTTTCAAACCAACCGCAGACCAATCTGAACAAACTGGAGACTTACCATGGCTGACCTGAAATCGATCGTTGACCAGCTTTCCGCCCTGACTGTGCTGGAAGCTGCCGAACTGGCCAAGATGCTGGAAGAAACCTGGGGCGTGTCCGCTGCTGCGGCTGTGGCCGTTGCGGCTCCGGCTGCTGGCGGCGGCGCTGCTGCCCCGGCCGCCGAAGAAAAGACCGAATTTGACGTGGTTCTGGCCGCTGCCGGCGCCAACAAGATCAACGTCATCAAGGAAGTCCGCGCCATCACCGGCCTGGGCCTGACCGAATCGAAGGCGCTGGTCGAAGGCGCGCCGAAGGCCGTCAAGGAAGCCGTGTCGAAGGCTGACGCCGAGAAGTTCAAGGCCCAGCTGGAAGCCGCTGGCGCCACTGTTGAGCTGAAGTAAGCCGCTGCGGGGCGCGTGGATAACGGCGTTATCCACCGACTCCCGCTAGGCCGGCCAGCGGGGCCGGGAGGGTGCATCAGCACCTGACCGGAGCCCGTCTGACGTCAGGACGCGGCTTCGCCGCGGCCCGGCCTGCACCAAAAGACAAAGGGGCGTCCCCACCCGGGGGCGCCCCTTTTCTTTGCCTTCGCGCTGCGGCATCCTTGCGCCATGCCCCACCGCCTCGATACCCACTTCGTCCACCTCGGCCCCGGCGCGACCGCGATCCCGCAGCCGGATTTCATCGGCGGGCCGTGGTACGAAGGCTACGGCCAGCGTCATGATGGCGACGGCGCCGAAGGCCGGCTGGTCAGCCTGTTCACCTTCACCGGCGATTGGGACAGCTGGGAAATGCATCCGCATGGCGATGAAGTGGTGCTGTGCATCAGCGGCACGATGACGCTGCACCAGGAACATGCCGACGGCACGGCTGCGACAGTGACGATCGGGCCGGGTGAATATGCCATCAATCCGCCCGGCTGCTGGCACACCGCCGATATTGCGAGGGAGGCGGCAGCCGTGTTCATCACCGCCGGGCTGGGCACACAGCACCGGCCGCGCTGAACGCCTGCCTCTTCCCCAAACCGGCCTCTTGCCCAAATCGGGCCAGCGTCCTACATGAACCCTACAAACCGGCTGGGAACGATTCCCGGTCGTCTTGCTACACTTCGAGACACGGCCCGCTGCGCGATCGGGCCGCGACGGATGGAGGGGTGGCAAGGCTCCATCGCCAGTGACCGTGCGACATTGCCGCAGCAGCGGGAATGACGTGCGGGTTTTGCTGTTTATCCGCCGGGGGCACCCCCTCCCGGCACATGAGAAGGCACACCGACCAGATGGCCACCCAGATAAAGCCGCCCCAGGGCGTGAAGCCGTTCAACAGCCGCCGCCGCATCCGCAAGACCTTCGGCCAGATCGGCGAAGTGGTGCAGATGCCCAACCTCATCGAGGTGCAGCGCGAAAGCTATGAGCAGTTCCTGCGCTCCAACCCGGCGATCGGCTATGTCTCTGGCCTGGAAAAGACCCTGCGTTCGGTGTTCCCGATCCGCGATTTCGCCGGCACCGCCGAGCTGGATTTCGTGAATTATGAACTGGAAGACCCCAAGTACGACACCGACGAATGCCGCCAGCGCGGCATGACCTATGCGGCGCCGATGCGCGTGACGCTGCGCCTGATCGTGTTTGAAGTGGATGCCGATACCGAAACCCGCTCCGTCCTGGATATCAAGGAGCAGGATGTCTACATGGGCGACATGCCGCTCATGACGCAGAACGGCACCTTCATCATCAACGGCACCGAGCGCGTGATCGTGTCGCAGATGCACCGCTCACCGGGCGTGTTCTTCGATCATGATCGCGGCAAGACGCACGCATCCGGCAAATATCTGTTTGCCGCCCGCGTGATCCCCTATCGCGGTTCGTGGCTGGATTTCGAATTCGACGCCAAGGACATCGTCAACGTCCGCATCGATCGCAAGCGCAAGCTGCCGGTCACCACGCTGCTGTATGCGCTGGGCTGGCACAGCGAAGAGATCCTCAACCTGTTCTACAACCGCGTCGTGTGGGTGCGCGGCCATGGGCCGACGGGCGAAGCCGGCTGGGTGGTGCCGTTCGTGGAAGCCAGCTGGCGCAATGCGAAGCCGGCGTTCGACGTGGTGAACGCCGAAACCGGCGAGATCATCTTCAAGATGGGCGACAAGATCACGCCGCGCATGGTGCGCAAGGCGGCCACCGATGGCCTGACCAGCCTGCTGATCCCGACCGAGGAAATCTTTGGCCGTTACAGCGCGTTCGATCTGATCAACGAAGCCACCGGCGAAATCTATATCGAAGCCGGTGACGAGCTGACCGCCGAAAATCTGGAGCGCATCGACCGCGCCGGTCAGACCAGCATCGAGCTGCTCGACATCGATCACGCCCAGATCGGTCCGTGGATCCGCAACACGCTGATGGCCGACAAGGTGGAAGAGCGCGATCATGCGCTTGCCGAAATCTATCGCGTCATGCGCCCCGGTGAACCACCGACGCGCGAGACCGCCGAAGCCATGTTCTATGGCCTGTTCTTCGATGCCGACCGCTATGATCTGTCGGCGGTGGGCCGCGTGAAGATGAACATGCGCCTGGGCCTGGATTGCCCGGACGACATGACCGTGCTGCGCCGCGAGGATATCGCCGCTGTCGTCAAGACGCTGGTGGAACTGAAGGACGGCAAGGGCGAGATTGACGATATCGACAATCTCGGCAACCGCCGGGTGCGTTCGGTGGGCGAGCTGCTGGAAAACCAGTACCGCGTTGGCCTGCTGCGCATGGAGCGCGCCGTGAAGGAGCGCATGAGCAGCGTCGATATCGACACGGTGATGCCCAATGATCTGATCAACGCCAAGCCGGCGGTGGCAGCGGTGCGCGAGTTCTTCGGCTCCAGCCAGCTCAGCCAGTTCATGGACCAGACCAATCCCTTGAGTGAAGTCACCCACAAGCGCCGCGTGTCGGCACTTGGCCCGGGCGGCCTGACCCGCGAGCGTGCCGGCTTCGAAGTGCGCGACGTGCAC
>DAITMD010000102.1:0-7816 GCA_036835345.1 Sandarakinorhabdus sp.
CACAGAACAGGCGGATCATGGCAGGCTCCGGAAGCGATTGGGGGCGGGGCAGCGCTTATCGGGATTGTTACGCGCGCGCAATCTTCGCTTTGGTCACGCCCTGCCACCACCGGGTAACGCCCTGCCACCACCGGGTAACGCCTTGCCCACAGGCGGCAACCATGCGCCAGCGTTGCAGTCACCGGCAAATCGGCAGATACTGTTGTTGCTGCTGCGTTCCAACAGCGCCAGGGCAAGAGGAGAGCCGGCGTGACCAGAGACGAAATTGCCGAGAATCTGCGCGCGCGCCTGGCCGAAGTGCAGGCCGAAATCGCCCGTCTGGAAGAGCAAACCACGCAGCCGCTATCGGCCAAATTCGCCGATCAGGTGGGCGATCTGGAGGCGCTGGCGGTGGGCGAAGGCATGGAAGTGCAGCATATTCATGAGGCAGAACAGATACTTGCGGCGCTATCCCGGATCGAGAGCGGCGATTATGGCGTGTGCGACAATTGCGGGGCCGATATCGCGCCGGCGCGGCTGGCGGTGCTGCCCACCGCCACCCGCTGCATCAAATGTGCGGCGTGAAGGCGAGTGACACGGCCCCCACGCCCCGCTAACGGGCGGGGATGACCCGCGTTGCCCACCCTGCCCCGTTCACCCGCTTTGGCGAATGGCTGAACGCTGCTGAAGCCGAAGAAATCAATGATCCCAATGCCATGGCGCTGGCCACGGCCACGCCGGACGGGGTGCCCAGCCTGCGCGTGGTGCTGCTGAAAGCCTGGGATGAGCGCGGCTTTGTGTTCTACACCAATCTTGACAGCCAGAAGGGCCGGGAAATCGCCGCAAATCCGGCTGTCCACCTGAATTTCCACTGGAAATCGGTGCAACGGCAGGTGCGGATCGGCGGCCGCGCCGCGCTGGTGAGCGAGACGGAGGCCGACGCCTATTTCGCCACCCGGCCCCGGGAATCCCAGCTGGGCGCCTGGGCCAGCCTGCAGAGCCAGCCCCTGCCCGACCGCGCCACCTTCGAAGCCCGCATCGCCGAAATAGCCGCGCGTTTTCCGGGGGATGTGCCGCGCCCGCCGCGCTGGAGCGGGTGGCGCGTGACGCCCGAACGCATTGAATTCTGGCAGGCCCGCGACGGCCGCTGGCACGAACGCGAAGTGTTCAACCGCGACGGCGATGGCTGGCGCTTTGGTCTGGTCTATCCCTGATGAAACTCTCGCTGCATCAGGTGGATGCCTTTGCCGATGGCCCGTTTACCGGCAATCCGGCGGCAGTGATGATGCTGCCGCACTGGCTGCCGGACACCGTGCTGCAGGGCATTGCTGCCGATAACAATCTGTCTGAAACGGCTTTCTTGGTGCCGCACGACGGCCCGGATGCAGATTTTCAGCTGCGCTGGTTCACGCCCCTGCTGGAAGTGATGATGTGCGGCCATGCCACGCTGGCCAGCGGCCACGTGATCCTGGATGCCCTGCCCCAGCTTGGCGAGGTGCGCTTCCTGACGGACAGGGCCGGCCTGCTGCGCGTCACCCGCGATGGCGATCAGTTGGCTATGCGGCTGCCAGCCTGGCCAGTTGAGAAGCGGCTTGCCGCGGGTGATGCCGTGGCGGCCGCGCTTGGGGCGGCACCGGCCGAACTATGGGCTCGGGGCGATGATTATCTGGTGGCGCTGTTCGATTCGCCAGATGAAGTTCGGGCGCTAACCCCTGATTTTCGTGACATTGTTGCGATGGCACCGGGCGTAGACCTGATGCTGATCGCCACGGCACCGGGCGAACACAGCGACGTGCTGTCCCGCGTCTTCGTGCCGGCCTGCGGTATCGATGAGGATCCGGTTACCGGCAGCGCCCATGCGCTGCTCACGCCGTTCTGGGCGGCCCGCTTTGGCCGACCGCGCCTCACGGCGGTGCAGGCCAGCGCCCGTGGCGGCTGGCTGGATTGCACACTGGACGGCGATGCCGTGATCCTGCGCGGCCGGGCACGCACGGTGATCCGCGGAGAGTATGACTTGCCGGACACGGCGCTGCCGGGCTAACCCGCCGCCATGGCTGCCCGACCCTTCATCAAGATGCACGGCCTTGGGAATGATTTCCTGGTGCTGGATGCACGCGGTGCGCCGCTCGTGCTCACGGCTACGCAGGTACGACGGCTGGCCGATCGGCAAATGGGCGTCGGCTTCGATCAATTGATCCTGATCGAGCCGAGCAGCGTGGCTGATGTGCGGCTGCGTTTCTGGAACAGCGATGGCGGCGAAGTGGCGGCGTGCGGCAATGGCACCCGCGCGGCCGCGACCCTGCTGGGCGGGCAACAGCGCATTGAAACCGCTGGCGGCATGTTGACGGGCGGCGCCATTGCGGGCGGGGCCGAAGTGGATATGGGCGTGGCGCGCTTTGGCTGGGACGAGGTGCCGTTGGCCTATCCGATGGACACGCTGTCCCTGCCGCTGGCGTGGGAGGGTCTGGAACGGCCGGTAGCGCTTTCGGTCGGCAATCCGCACGCGGTGTTCTTTGTGGCCAATGCTGCCGCCGTACAATTGGAGGAAGTTGGTCCGATCATTGAGCATGATCCGGTGTTTCCGCAGCGGGTAAATGTTGGCTTCGCCCAAGTGGCTGGGACCGACCACATCCTGCTGCGCGTGTGGGAACGCGGCGCCGGCGCAACGCTGGCCTGCGGAACGGGGGCGGTGGCGGCAGTGGCGGCGGCGGCCCGGCGCGGGCTGGTGGGCCACCGCGTGAGGGTATCCCTGCCCGGCGGAGACCTTAGCGTGTCGCGGCGTGAGGATGGCCATCTGCTGCTGGCCGGTCCGGCAGAGATTGCCTACACCGGCATGGTCGATCTGGAGCGCTACGCATGAGCTGGCTGGGGCAGCTGACGCAGGGTCTGGCGAAATCAACGAAGAAGCTTGCCGACAATATCACTGGCGTTGCCACCGGCACGCTGCCGCTTGACGAGCAACGGCTTGACGAGATCGAAGAAGGGCTGATCGCTGCCGATCTGGGGCCGGCTGTGGCGGCGCGCATTCGCAGTCGGCTGGCCGATCAGAAATTTGCCAAGGGGATTGATGCGGCCGGGATCCGGCGTGTGGTGGCCGAGGAAGTGGAGGCGGTGCTTGAACCGGTTGCGCTGCCGATGGCCGTGGATCATCGCCCCCAAATTGTGCTGGTTGTCGGCGTGAATGGCAGCGGCAAGACGACAACCATCGCCAAGTTGGCGAGCCAGTGGCAGGCCGGCGGGAAATCGGTGATGCTGGCCGCTGGCGACACGTTTCGCGCGGCAGCCATCGCCCAGCTGACAATATGGGCCGAACGAATCGGCGTGCCGATCGTGGCCGGCGAACAGGGCGGCGACGCCGCCAGCCTGGCGTTTGACGCTGTCCGGCGCGCGCAGGCCGAAGCCATTGACCTGCTAATCATCGATACGGCCGGGCGCCTGCAGAACAAGGCCGGCCTGATGGACGAACTGGCAAAAATGAAGCGGGTGATTGCCAAGATTGATCCGGCAGCGCCGCATGATGTGCTGCTGGTGCTGGATGCCACCACCGGCCAGAATGCACTCAGTCAGATCGAGGTGTTCCGCGAAGTGGCTGGCGTTACCGGGCTGGTGATGACCAAGCTGGATGGATCGGCACGTGGCGGCATCCTGGTCGCCGCGGCCGAGAAATTCGGCCTGCCCATCCATGCCATCGGTGTGGGTGAAGGAATGGACGATCTTCAGCCATTTCAGGCGGCCGATTTTGCTGCCGCCCTTGCTGGCAGCGACGCCGACGATTGATAAGGTTCAGGCGCGTGCCGGCCTGCGCCTGGCACGATCGGACTCCGGCACTTCGGCAACCGCCCTCACCGGCTTGGAGGGCGCGGCCTTACCGGCCTTGTCGGCAGCTTTTGCCGGCGGCGCCTTTTCGGCCTTCTTTGCACCACTTTTTGTCGTCATGACGGCGGCACGCAGCGGTGCCTTGGCCGGCGGCTTGGTGTTGGCCTTGGTTGCCTGACTCCTGGCAGCCGGCTTTGCCTTGCGCGTCACCGCGTGCTTTGCTGCGGCCGGACGCATGCGCGCAGCGGTTTCCGCAACGGCAATGGCTGCCAGAAGCTGCTCTGCGGGAACGGCCGCAGCCAGTGCATAGCCCTGGGCACGGTGGATGCCCGCTGTTCGGGCCAGCGCCAGTTCGGGCATGCCTTCTACGCCTTCGGCCACCAGCATCAGCTTCATGGCCTGCCCCAGATTGGCCGCCATGGTGAAGATGTCGGCCGCCAGCCGATCATCGGCCGCGCCTTGCAGCAGCGATCCCGAAATTTTCAGCGCCGTGATCGGCAGCCGGCGCAAACGGTCCAGCGAAGAAAAGCCGGCGCCGAAATCATCCATGGCCACACCAACGCCCAGCGACACCAGCGCCGACAAATTGGCATGGCAGCCGTCTTCATCCGTCATCAGCGCGGTTTCGGTCACCTCCAGCGCCAGTCGGTCCGGTGGCAGACCAACGGCCGCCAGCGCTGCGGTAATTTCAGACACCATGCCAGTCTGGCGTAAATCATGCACCGATGCATTCACCCACAAACCCAGCGGCCGGGGCAGCGCAGCCACGGTTGCCGCCGCCTGATCCAGCACCATGCGCCGCAAATCTGCCACCAGCCCGCGCGCTTCGGCAATCGCCACCAATTGCTCGGGGGCAACGCATTCGCCGCCATCGTCACGCCAGCGGGCCAGCGCCTCCACCGCTACAACCTTGCCGGTGGCCAGATCGACCATCGGTTGATAGGCCACATCGATGCGGCCGCCACGCAGCGCCGATCGCACGCGCGCTTCCAGCGTGGCAGTGCGTGCCGAGCGGTCCAGCAGCGCCGGCGTGAACAAGCTGATCTGGTTGCCGGGGGTCGCTTTCGCGGCCAGCAGCGCCAGATCGGCAGCGCGCAGCAATGTTTCGGGCAGCGCTCCATCATCCGGCGCCAGGGCAATGCCGATGGCTGCTCCCACCTGCACCTCTGCCTCGCCGAAGCGTGCTGGTACGTCTATTGTATCCACCAGTCGCTGGGCCAGTTCCACGGCATCATCGCTGTTGTCGATTTCGGCCAGCACGGCAAATTCATCGCCGCCAAGACGCGCCGCGTAAAGCGATGGATCGGCTGTGCGCAGGCGAAAGCCAATGCGCGTGATCATGCGGTCGCCAACGCTATGGCCATGCCGGTCGTTGACTTGCTTGAAGCCATCGAGATCGACGATGAGAAGGGAGAAGATGTCGCCACGGCTCAGTCGCCGCTCCAGTTCTTCCAGGAAGCCGCGGCGATTGGGCAGGCCGGTTAGGGGGCAACGGCGGATTTCGCGGTTGAGTTCGGCGATGGCATGACGTTCGCCAGTGGAATCGCGCAGCATTGCCACCCACCCGCCGCTGGGGATCGGCAGACATTCCAGATCGATGAGACGATCATCGTTGAGGCGCAGCACACCGCTGAACGGCTGCCGCGCGGTTACCAGCATTTCGGCATGGGTCAGAAATTCTTCGCGGTTGCTGCTGGCCCGCATGAGATTTGGCGCCATCGACAACAGATCATCAAAGCGCGGCGGATCGCTGTGATCGATCGCTTCCAGGCCCAGCAGATCGAGCGCGCTGCGGTTGATCATCAGCAACTTGAGATCGACATCAAGAATGGCCATCGACTGGCCCAGATGTTCCAGCGCCACCCGCATGCGATTGCGTTCCGCCCGCTGCCCCTCTCGGGATTGCAAGACTTCAACCTGCGCAAGATAGCCCCGGCGGGCAATCACCACGGTGATGATGCCATAACAGACCACGCCGATGGCCGTTGCCACGCCCCACGGGATCGGCCAGCGCATGGCCAGCGCCGCCGCCGTTGGCACGGTGACCAGCAGGGATTGCAGAATTGCCAGTTCCGGCCGGCCCTGAACGGCGGTGCCGCTGGCACCCAGAACGGCAAGCGCCACCATTACCACCATGGCCTGCGCCACAATCGGGGCGTCAGCCGACAGCACCGCGACCACGATCCCGCCAAGTGCAGTGGCAACGATGGTTCCCCCAAGGCCGAAGCGCGCCTCGATTTCCTCCAACTGGTCATCGTCTCGGGGGGAGCGGGCTTCGTGGCAGGCCAGCACGATGAACCCAAAGCCGGCCAGACCAAGCCCGGCAAAGAACATCGCAAGCGTGCTGCGGACCAGGAACGCGGCCGACACGGCCAGCACCCCTGCGGTGATGCCTGCCGCCAGATAGGTGAAGAACAATGGGCCGAGCCTGCGGATCAGTTCCAGACGCAGGGGTTTTGGCAGCGGCAACCCGAAGAGACGCGTCTGCAGCCGCGCCCACAGGCCCGGCTTCGCCACTATCACTGTGTCAGGCTCCCTCATCCTGATGTTGCGCATAGCATGGGGTTAACGGGCGCGCCACAGTCGATAATATTTTATTCACATATTTGAAAGATTGTAATCATTACAATGATAACCACAGGCTCAACCGCCTCTGCACCGGCTCCGGTAGTGCCAAGGCTTGACCGCCAACGCCGCTCCCACTAAGGCACCGGTGTCCCGGAAGCGGGACACTGCGTCCAAGGATGCACGCCGGCCAGCGAGTTTTCGCCCGCCGGCGCGTTTCCATTTGGAGGCAATGGCGATTTTTTGGGTTTTCGGTAAGGGGCCTCGGCCTTTGTTTGACAATCTTTCAGAACGGCTAGGCGGCATCTTCGAGCGGTTGCGCGGGCGCGGCGCCCTGACCGAAATCGACGTGCGCGCCGCCATGCGCGAAGTGCGCGTGGCGCTGCTGGAAGCCGATGTCGCCCTGCCCGTTGTCAAGGAATTCATCGAAGCCGCCACCAACCGGGCCATTGGCGCCGAGGTCATCAAATCGGTGACGCCGGGCCAGC
Source organism: Sandarakinorhabdus sp. (assembly GCA_036835345.1). Classification (GTDB taxonomy): domain Bacteria; phylum Pseudomonadota; class Alphaproteobacteria; order Sphingomonadales; family Sphingomonadaceae; genus Sandarakinorhabdus. The sequence goes on from DAITMD010000102.1 coordinate 6,849, forward strand.
AGGTGGTCAAGATCGTCAACGACAGCCTGGTGGAGTTGCTGGGCGGCGGCGAGGAACCGCAGCCGCTGAAGCTCGCTGTCACGCCGCCAGCAGTGGTGATGATGGTCGGCCTGCAGGGCAGCGGTAAGACCACCAGCACTGCCAAGCTGGCCAGCTGGCTGGCGGCGCGGGAACGCAAGAAGGTGCTGATGGCCAGCCTGGACGTGGCCCGCCCGGCCGCCCAGGAGCAGTTGCGCGTGCTGGGCGAACAGATTTCGGTGGCAACGCTGCCGATCATCTCCGGCCAGACCCCGGTACAGATTGCCGAGCGCGCCCGCCAGTCGGCGCGTCTTCAGGGCTTTGATGTCGTGCTGCTCGATACTGCCGGCCGTTTGGGCGTTGACGAAGCGCTGATGAGCGAAATGGCGGCCATCGCCAGCGCCACCACGCCCGATGAAATCCTGCTGGTGGTCGACAGCCTGACCGGGCAGGACGCAGTGAACGTGGCCAGCGCCTTCAAGGAGCGCGTGGCGCTGACTGGCGTGGTCCTGACCCGGATGGACGGTGATGCGCGCGGCGGCGCGGCGCTGTCGATGCGGCAGGTCACCGGAGCGCCAATCCGCTTTGCCGGTGTTGGTGAAAAGCTGGATGCGCTGGAACTGTTCGACGCGCGGCGTGTGGCCGGCCGCATCCTGGGAATGGGTGACATTGTTGGCCTGGTAGAAAAGGCTGCCGCCAATTTCGAAGCCGAACAGGCCGAGAAGATGGCGGAAAAACTATCCAAGGGGCAGTTCGACATGGACGATCTGCGCCAGCAGTTGACGCAGATGAAGAAGATGGGCGGCCTGTCCGGGCTGGCAGCGATGATGCCGGGGCTGGGCGCGGCCAAGAAGGCAATGGACAGCGGCGCGATCAATCCCAAGCTGCTGGACCGGATGGAAGCGATCATCCTGTCGATGACGCCCAAGGAACGCTCCAAGCCCGAGATC
>DAITMD010000103.1:0-7800 GCA_036835345.1 Sandarakinorhabdus sp.
ATCGATACGCTGGTGGTGATGGGCGGCGATGGCACGCTGGGCGCGGCGGCCACGGCGGCGAAGGGCTTTGCCGGGCAGTTTCTGGCCATTCCCGGCGGCACCATGAACCTGCTGCCCAAGGCCCTGCACGGCGATGCCGCGCCGGACGCCATCGTGGCCGCCGCCGCCACCGGCACGCTCGCCCATGTGCCGGTGGTGCGCGCCGGCGATCTTACCAGCTATTGCCGGATCATCATCGGGCCGCTCACCCGTTGGGCCTTCGCGCGCGAAAACGCCCGCCATGGCCGCATCTGGCGGGTGGTGCAGGCGGTGCGGCTGGCGCTGGCGCGCGGCTTTGCCGGCGGGGTGAGCGTGAAGGGCCGGCCCGGCCGCCATCCCGGCGTGCTGGTCATGCCCACCGCCGATGGCCTGGATGTGGCGCTGTTTTCCGGCAGCGGGCTGGCCGATGCCATGGCCGTGGCGGTGCACTGGCTGCTGGATGATTGGCGCGAGGCACCCAATGTCACCCGCTACAGCGCGCCCGATCTGGTGGTGGGCCGGCGCCGCACCGTGCGCTGCCTGTTCGATGGCGAACTGAACCGCCTGCCGCCGCCGGTGCGGCTGGTGCCCGGCTGGTCTGATCTGCGGTACATCCACACTGGCGCTGGCTGATATGGCTGCCACCTTGTCGCATGGCAACTTTCAACGGTGCTGCCCGTAATTGTTGATGTGGGTCAACAGTTTCAGGGGCCAGCATATGGATCAGCCAGACTTCGGACAGTTCAGGACGGCGACAATGATCGGCTCGGCGCTGCCGGTTGTCACCCAGCCGGCTGGCGACATGATCGACGGCTTCCTGCGGGCGGTGCGCCGGCATCTGGACTTGCAGGTTGCCTATGTCTCTGAGTTCGATGGTAATGATGCCGTCTACCGCCATGTCGATGCGCCGGGGCTGGAGCATCTGATCAAGCCCGGCGACCGCCGTTCGCTGGATGATGTCTATTGCCGGCACATCCTGGCCGGACGGTTGCCGGAATTGATTCCCGATACCGCGGCCGAACCTGTGGCCATGGCGATGCCGATCACGGCCGCCGTTCCGATCGGCGCGCATGTGAGTGTGCCGCTGCGTCTGTCGGACGGATCGGTGTACGGGATGTTCTGCTGCCTTGGCCCGCAGGCCGATGCCAGCTTGAACCCGCGTGATCTGGCGATGCTGCGCAGTTTCGCCGATCTGGCAGCGGCGGAGATCGAGCACCGGCAATCAGCCGAAGCCAGCCTGAGGGCGCGGCGCGTGCCGGTGGAGCAGGTGCTGGCGCACGGCGGGCCAATGATGGCGTTTCAGCCGATCTGGCGGTTGGGGGAAGACCGGCCAGCGGGCTATGAGGCGTTGGCGCGTTTTGGCCAGTTGCCGATCCGCGGCCCGGATCAATGGTTTGCCGATGCCGCAGCCGTGGGATTGGCGCAGGCGCTGGAACTGGCGGCGCTGCGCCGGGCGCTGCAGGCGTTGCCGCTGTTGCCGGCGGATCGGTATCTGACGCTCAATGTCTCGCCGGCCACGGCGATCACGGCAGAACTGGCGGCGATATTGGCACAAGTCGATCTGACGCGCATCGTGCTGGAGATCACCGAACAGGATGACGTGGCCGATATCTGCGCGCTGGTGGCAGCATTGGCGCCGCTGCGGGCCGCCGGCATGCGACTGGCGGTGGATGATGCCGGCGCAGGCTATAGCGGCCTGCAGAAGATATTGGAATTGCGGCCCGACATCATCAAGCTGGACCGGTTTTTCGTGCGCGGCATCGATCAGGACGCGCCGCGCCGCGCGCTGGCGGCGGCATTGTCTGAATTTGCCCGTCAGGTGGGGGCCGAACTGATTGCCGAAGGCGTGGAGGAAGTGCCTGAACTGGATGCGGTGCGGGCGCTGGGCTTTGACAAGGTGCAGGGCTGGCTGCTGGGCAAGGCGCTGCCGCTGGAGGCGGCTCTGGCGCTGGGTTGAGGCTTATCCCGCCAGCTTGCGGGCAGCGGCAAGAAATTCTGCGATCCGGGCCGGCGTCGCATCGCGGATGGTGCCGACCACTTTCAGATGCGTTACCTTCAGCCCGACGAAATCAAGAATCTGGCGGCGCAATACGTTCGGCCAGCCGTTGCGATAGCCCAGCCACAGATACCAGGGCGGCGTATCGGCGGTGATCAGCACGCGGGCAGTGCGGCCTGCCAGCAGTTTCTTCGGGAAATGCCCGTCCCCTTCATAGGCAAAGGCGATACCGGGCAGGAACACCCGGTCGATCAGCCCCTTCAGCTTGGCCGGCGCGGCGCCCCACCACATCGGGTGGATCAGGATGAACGTGTCACACCAGCGCACGGCATCCAGAAAGGCCTGCAGATCAGGCTCATGCTCCTGCCGCTGCTTGTAGCCATGGGCGAGATTGGGATCGAAGTGCATCGCCGACAATATCAGCAAGCGGACCTCTGCGCCGCGCCCTCGCGCCGTTTCGGCCGCGGCGGCGGCCAGCCCGCTGCACAGGGACGAACCATCGGGGTGGCCGTCCAGCACCAGCACACGCGAACTTGGAGCGGCCATCAGAGATCCCTTTGAAGAGTGGCTGGTGCTTCTACCAGCGGTCCGCCGCGTCGTCGTCGCTACTTTTTGCCTCCACCCAGCGGCTGCTGCCATCGCAAAGTTCTTCGCGCTTCCAGAAGGGGGCCCTGGTCTTCAGCCAGTCCATCAGGAAGCTGGCGGCGGTGAAGGCATCGGCGCGGTGCGGGGAAGCGGTGGTGACGAGGACGATGGCGTCACCCGGCAACAGCCGGCCGTGGCGGTGAATGACGCTGCCCGTCACGCCGGGCCAGCGGCCGGCGGCCTGTGCGGCGATGGCCTGCATCTGCGCCAGCGTCATCGCCGGATAATGTTCCAGCGTGAGCGCCGCCAGCCCATCATCGGCGCGCACCAGCCCGGTGAACTGCACGGCGGCGCCCAGATCGGTGCGGCCGGCCAGCAGGACGGCTTGTTCGGCTGCCGCATCGAAGGGTTCGGCTTGCAGACGGGCAGTGATCATCCGCCGGTCACTGGCGGGAAAATGGCGATTTCGGTTGCGCCAATTATCGGCGTGTCGGGCTGGGCAAAGGCTTGATCCACGGCCACGCGGATGCGGCTGCGGTTGGCCAGCGCGGCGGCGTGGCCGGGGCTGCGGGTCGCGAGCCAGTCGAGCAGGGCGGCGACCGTGGCGACAGAGGCGGGCAGGGTGAGCGCCTCGCTGTCCACGCCGATCATCTCGCGCACCCAGGCGAAGTAAACCAGCTGCGTCATCACATGTGCTTCAGGCCGGTGCGCAGATAATCATAGCCGGTGATGAGTGTGAGGATCGCGGCGATCCACAGCGTCACCAGCCCGATCTCCAGCGCTGGCAGCCATGGCAGGATCGGCTCTGCGCCGACCAGGATCAGCGCGCCCAGCGCCACCAGCTGGGCCGTGGTCTTCCATTTGGCGAGCTGGCTGACCGGCATCGATACCTGCACACCGGCCAGATATTCGCGCAGGCCCGACACGAAGATTTCGCGCAGCAGGATGATCAGCCCGGCAATCACGCTCCAGCCGTGCAGGATCTGGGCATCGACCAGCATCAGGATGACAGCGGCGACCATGATCTTGTCGGCAATCGGATCAAGGAACTGGCCGATTTTCGATACCGTGCCCCACGACCGCGCCAGATAGCCATCGAAATAATCGGTGATCGCCGCCAGCCCATAAAGGCCGAACGCCGCCAGCCATTCCCACGGATTGCTGCCCCACATCAGGGCAACAAGCCCCGGCACCGCCAGGATGCGCGACAGGGTGAGCAGATTGGGCAGGCTGGACAACACCGGCCCTTCATAGGCAATCGGTGGCGAACAGGAAAGTTGCAGATGGGTGAGAATATGAACGTGTCTGATGCCGTGCTGTCGCGCCGTTCGGTGCGCGGATTCCTGCCAACACCGGTTGATGGGGCCGTGATCCGCCGCGTGGTGGAGCGCGCCGCGTGGGCCCCTTCGGGCGGCAATCTGCAGCCGTGGCATATCGATGTGGTGGGCGGCGAGCGGCTGGACGAGCTGAAGCGCATTATGATGGGCAAATTGATGGCCGGCGGGCAGACCGAGCCGACCGAATATGATATCTACCCCAAGGAACTGCCGGAGCCGCATAACAGCTACCGCTTTGCCGTGGGCGAGGAACTGTACAGCCGGCTGGGCATCCCGCGCGAAGACAAGGCCGGGCGGCGCATGTGGTTCGCGCGCAATTTCCAGTTCTTCGGCGCGCCGGTGGCGCTGTTCTGTTCGGTCGATCGCCGCATGGGGGCGCCGCAGTGGAGCGATCTGGGCATGTATCTGCAGACGCTGATGTTGCTGCTGAAGGAGGAGGGGCTGAATTCATGCCCGCAGGAATGCTGGGCGATCTATCCCAAGACCATCGGCGATTTCATCGGGATTCCACCGGAGCGCATGTTGTTCACCGGCATGGCGATCGGCGTCATCGATCCGGATGAAAAGGCCAATCTTGCTCGACCAAGCCGCGCGCCGATGGCGGATTGGGCGCGGTTCGACGGAATTTGATACCGGTATCGGCGCTTGCCGCGACCCTGTTGTCGGCGCTGATCCACGCCGCCTGGAACCTGTTCCTGAAAGGCAGCGCCGGGGATCGCGTGACGGATCTGGCCATCATGGGCGTGGGCGGCACGCTGTTCGGCGGCGCGCTGGTGCTGCTGTTCGGAGCGCCGGCGCCGGCGGTGTGGCCGTTCATCGCCGCCTCCAGCCTGATCCACATGGTCTATTGGGCGGCGCTGCTGCGCGGCTATGAGGCGGGCGACATGAGCCATGTCTATACCATCGCGCGCGGCATTGCGCCGGCGCTGGTCACGATGGGCGCGGTGCTGGCAGCGGGCGAGGTGCCACCGCTGGCGCAGGGGCTGGGCATTGCCGCCATATCGCTCGGCGTGCTGCTGGTGGGGGTGAACGCACAGGCGCCGCTGACGGCCACCGGCTGGGCGCTGCTGACCGGGGCGGCGATTGCCGGATACTCGCTGGTCGATGCCATCGGCGTGCGCACCAATGGCGATGTGTTCAGCTACAAGGGCTGGGGCGCGGTCTTCACCTTTGCGCCGATCAGCCTGTTTGTGGCTTTGCGGCGCGGGCCGGCCGGCTTTGCCGCGGCAGCGCGCGGGCGCTGGGCGCGGGGGCTGCTGGCCGGGGCGATATCAAGCGCCGGCTTCATGCTGGTGTTGTGGGCGCAGATGCGCGCGCCCATTGGCCCGATCACGGCGCTGAGGGAAACCAGCGTGCTGTTTGGCGCAGGCTTGGCGGCGCTGCTGCTGAAGGAGAAGGTGACGCCGCGCCGCTGGGCGGGGGCGCTGGTGGTGTGTGCCGGGGCGATGCTGATCGGGTTTGGCGGCTAGGCGTTCACGCCTCCCTTGGCCCCAGCCCCATCAGCTTGCGGGTGCGTTCGATGAAGGCGCTGTTGTCGCCCTTTTCCTTCACCGGGCTGGCTTCGGGCACGTTCAGGCCGCGCTGCACGGCGGGGCGGGCCAGGATGCGGCCCTGCCAGGCGGCAAGGTGCGGGAAGGGGGCCATGTCGATGCCTGTCCACGCCGCGGTGCGTACCCAGCAGACATGGGCAATATCGGCGATGCTGTATTCGCCGGCCAGATAGTCGCGGCTGCTCAGGCGGGTATCCAGGATGGCGAACAGGCGCTGCACTTCCTTCAGATAGCGGGCAGTGACGGCTGGCAGTTTTTCCGGCCAGTAATGCACGAACAGATTGGCCTGCCCCATCATCGGTCCGACCCCGCCCACCTGCAGCATCAGCCATTGCAGCGCATCCGAACGCGCGCGCGGTTCGGCGGGCAGCAGCCGGCCGGTCTTTTCCGCCAGCCACAGCAGGATCGCGCCAGATTCCATGATGGCATGGCCATCGTCGATCAGCGCCGGCACCTTGCCGTTGGGGTTCAATTGCAGGAACTGCGCCCGCTTCTGTTCGCCGCCGGCCAGATCCAGCGACTTGACCTCATAGGGCAGGCCCAGTTCCTCCAGCGCGATGCTGATCTTGTAGCCATCGGGCGTCGGCGCGGTGAACAGGATGATGGTCATGCGCCAAAGCCTAGCCCGTCACCCGTTCGGGTGGAAGTGCTGCCAGATGGCCAGCGCCATCGCCTTGGAAATGCCGGGCGCGCGTTCCATGTCGGCCAGCGTGGCGCCCTTCACGGCGCGGCTGGTGCCGAAGTGATTGAGCAGCGCCTTCTTGCGGGCGGGGCCGATGCCGGGCACTTCGTCCAGCGGGCTTTGGGTGAGCGATCTGGCGCGCTTGGCGCGGTGCGCGCCGATGGCAAAACGATGCGCCTCGTCGCGCAGGCGCTGCAGAAAATATAGCACGGGGGCGTTGGGCGGCAGGGTCAGCTCGCGGCCGGAGGGCAGGTGGAAAATCTCCCGCCCGGCGTTGCGATCCGGCCCCTTGGCGACGCCGACGATGGCGACATCGGCCACGCCCAGTTCCTCCAGCGCCGCCAGCACCGCCGACACCTGGCCCTTGCCGCCATCGATCAGGCACAGATCGGGCCAGTTTTCCGTCTCGCGGTCAGGGTCTTCGCGGTCAAGGCGCGCGAACCGCCGGCTCAGCATCGCCTTCATCATGGCGAAATCGTCGCCCGGCGTGATGCTCTCGTCCTTCATGTTGAACTTGCGATACTCTTGCCTGCGGAACCCCTCCGGCCCGGCCACCACCATCGCCCCCAGCGCGCTGGTGCCCTGGATATGGCTGTTGTCGTAAATCTCGATGCGGCTGGGCGGGGCATCCAGATCGAAAATCTCGGCCAGTTCGCGCAGCAATTTCGCCTGCGTTGTGGTTTCGGCGCGGCGGCGCTGAATGGCCTCCTCGGCATTGCGCTGCGCCTGTTCGACCAGCCGCCGCGCCGGGCCGCGCTGGGCATGGCGGATGGCCACCTTGCGCCCGGCACGTTCACCCAGCGCATCGGCCAGCAGCGCCGCTTCGGGCAGGGTGCGATCGATCAGCAACTCGCGCGGCGGCGGCAGATCCTCGTACAGCTGCGCGATGAAGCTTTGCAGCACCTCGGCTTCATCCACCCCTTCGGTGTGGCCGGGGAAGAAGCTGCGATGGCCCCAGTTCTGGCCGCCGCGGATGAAGAACAACTGCACGCACACGGCGCCGCCATCGGCGGCCATGGCGATGATATCGGCATCGCTGGTCGCGCCATCTGCGTTGATGGCCTGGCTGCCTTGAATATAGGTGAGCGCCTTCAACCGGTCGCGCAGCACGGCGGCACGTTCATAATCCAGCGCCTCGGCGGCCTGGTTCATGGCGCTGGCCAGCTTCTTCTGCACATCCTGGGTGCGGCCGGACAGGAAGCCCTTGGCATCGTTGACAAGTTCAGCATAGCCGGCGGCATCGATGCGCCCGGTGCAGGGGGCGGAACAGCGGCGGATCTGGTGCAGCAGGCAAGGCCGGGTGCGATTCGCAAAAAAACTGTCCGTGCAACTCCTGAGCAGGAACACTTTCTGCAGCGCATTGAGCGTCGCGCCCACCGCGCCGGCGCTGGCGAACGGGCCGTAATAGCTGCCCTTGGCCACGCGCGCGCCGCGATGCTTGGAAATGCGGGCGAAATCATGATCTTCGCGCAGCAGGATGAAGGGGAAGCTCTTGTCGTCGCGCAGCAGCACGTTGTAGGGCGGTCGGTAGCGCTTGATCAGCTGCGCCTCCAGCAGCAGCGCCTCGGCCTCGCTGTTCGTCGTGACGATCTCCATCGACCGGGTTTGCGAGACCATGCGCTGCAGGCGGCG
>DAITMD010000104.1:0-7736 GCA_036835345.1 Sandarakinorhabdus sp.
ACAATTTGATGGAAGATGCCGCCACCGCCGAAATCAGCCGCACCCAGTTGTGGCAGTGGCGCACTGCCGGCGCGAAACTGGAAACCGGCGAAACGGTGGACGCGGCGCTGATCACCCGCATTACCGAAGAACAGCTGGCGGTCTACAAGGCCCAGGTGGGTGACAATTTCTTCGCGGCCGGCAAATATCGCGAGGCCGCCGAACTGTTCCGCACGCTGGTGCTGGCGGACCGGCTGGAGCCGTTCCTCACCCTGCCGGCCTATGAATTTCACTTCGCCGCTTGAGGATTACTCGCCGCGCCCGCCCTTCGGGGCGGGCAGGCCCAGTTCGGCCACCATCGCCGGGGTCACCTTGTCGCGGTAACGGTTGCCGTAATTGCTGCGCACATAGTTGATCACGTTGGCGATCTGCTCGTCGGTCAGGCTGCCGCGAAACCACGGCATCGCGCCCTTGCCGCCAGTCACCACCGCAATCGGATATCCCGCCGCCTCCAGCATGGGATTTTTGGCCAGCGCCGGGATCTTGCCAGCCCCCTCGGCGCCCAGCGCATTGGCCATGTGACAGGCCTGGCACACGTTCTGATAGACTTCCGCCCCCGGATGCGGGGCCTTGGCCGGCTTCTGGGCCAGCGCCGGTGCAGCGATCAGCGCCGCCATCAACAATATTGCTCGCATCATCAGGCCTCCAGCGCGCGCTTGTGCAGGCGGGTCACCGCGTCCAGCGAGGACAGGATCGCGCCTTCCATCCAGCAGCCGATATAGCTGGCGTGCTCGCCGGCCAGCACCAGCCGGTTGTCCACCGCCACCAGCGTCTGGTAATGTTCCTTGCGCGTGTCCTCGTTCCACATCGCACAGCAGCCCAGCGTGAATGGTGATCGGCTCCACGCCACGCTGGCCCCGGTCACATATTCTTCCTTGTAGCGGCCGGGGTGGAACACGCTGCCCTGCTCCAGCGCCATCCGCACCCGCTCATCCGGGGTCATGCCGGCAAATTTGTAGCTCGCCGGCCCGAAGGTATAGGCACCCAGCACCACCGCCGGGCCATCGCTGTGCATCTTTGTAGACGGGTAGGAGATCATCGAGATTTCCCGGTCGGTAAAGCTGATGCCCCCATAAATGGCCTCATCCTCTTCCCAGAAGCGCCGCTTGAACTCCAGGCCCACCTTCACCGAATTGCTGTAGGGCACGGCGCGGATGGCGGCATCCAGCCCCGGCGAACAATCCACCTCGATCTGCGACAGCACGCCCAGCGGGATGGTGCAGACGCAGTAATCCGCTTCTGCCGTCGCCGCCTGGCCGGTGCCGGTATCGGTATAGGCCACCGTCACCTTGCCGCCCTGCTGGCTGATGCTGGTGACCTTGCTGTTGTAACGGATCTTGCCGTCCACCTGCCGGGCAAAGCCGCGCCCGATCATGCCCATGCCGCCCACCGGCTGGAACATCGAATGCTGGTGATCGATGCTCATATGCTGCGCCACGACCCGCCAGATGCCGGAATCCATGATGTCGCTGAACGCATAGGGTTCGGATGGGATCGGTTCGCCCAGCACGCCGCCGCCCTGCGGCCGTTCAAAGCCGCGCCGCCGCGAGGATTGCCGGCTCTTGGTATATTTGAAATCCTTGTCCAGCGCGCCCCATTCGCGCAGCGCCAGCTTCAGCTTTTCGGAATCTTCCGCCGTCAGCACGCCATTCAGGCCGCGATTGTCCACCGCCTTCGACAGCAGTTCCGCCACATGCCCGTCCCAATCCCCGGCCAGCTCGCGATAGCGCATCGGCTTGCCGCCGAACGCCTTGGCACTGTGCAGCAGCGCCTGCTGGTTCATCTGGATGAACGGTTCCAGCGCCACGCCGAACGCCTTGCAATAATGCAGCAGCGCGCGGTGGTGATAGGGGATGCGCCACGGGCCGGGGTTGAGATAATTGCCCGGCGCAAAGCCCACTTTCTGGGTCTCGCCGCCCAGCTCAGTGTAGGTATCGCCGCCATAGAGCGACCAGTTCCGGCCACCGGGACGATTGTTATACTCCAGTATCTGCACGTCATACCCGGCCTTGCCCAGTTCATAGGCGGCCAGCATCCCGGCCAGCCCGGCCCCCAGCACGATCACCTTGGTTCCGGGGCGTGCGCCTTGCAGATTGGGCGGGCCGGCAAACTGGGTTTCCTTGGCGTGCCCCAGCGCCTCCATCGCCTGATAGAGGACTGCGGTGCCGGCCATCATGCCGATGGCGTGAAGCACCTCGCGCCGGGTCGGTCCCGCTTCTGCCCAGTTCATCTTGACCCTTCACCCCCGAAACCGCGCCGCGATCCTGCAGCATCCTTCCACCGCATGGCGCGGCACGCAAGGTGGATGCGCCGCGGCCCGGCCTGCCGATAGTGGCGAAATGACGGGGTTATTGCAGCGCAGCACCGGACGCAGTGCCGCACCGCCGCCTACCAGGGGCCGTCGCCGTAATCGCCTTCGGCGCGGTCGGCGAACTTGGTATATTGCTTGATGAAGGTCAGCGGCACCGTGCCGGTGGCGCCGTGGCGCTGCTTGGCCACGATCACTTCGGCCAGACCAAAGACCTTCTCGGCCTTTTCCCGCCACTTGGCGTGCTTCTCGGCGTCTTCCGGGTCGGGCTGTTTGAGGCCGTGATAATATTCCTCGCGATAGACGAACATCACGATGTCCGAATCCTGTTCGATGGTGCCGCTTTCGCGCAGATCGGCCAGTTGCGGGCGCTTGTCGTCGCGGTTTTCCACGGCGCGGGACAGCTGCGACAGCGCCAGCACCGGCAGCTGCAATTCCTTGGCCAGCGTCTTCAGGCCGCGGGTGATTTCCGAAATTTCCTGCACGCGGTTTTCGCTGCCGCCGCTGCGCGAACCGGTGAGCAGCTGCAGATAATCCACCACGATCAGGCCGATGCCGTGCTGCCGCTTCAGCCGGCGGGCGCGGGTTCTGAGCGCCGCGATCGAAAGGCCGGGCGTGTCGTCGATCAACAGCGGCAGGCTGGACAGATCGCCCGAGGCGCGCGCCAGCCTGCTGAACTCCTCGTCGGTGATCTTGCCCATGCGCAGGCTTTCGCTGTTCACCTCGCTCTGTTCGGCCAGGATGCGCGTCGCCAGCTGATCGGCCGACATTTCCAGACTGAAGAACGCCACCGGCGCGCCGCTGGATTTCTCTGCCTCGATGCCGCGCTCGCGGTCGTCGGCGAAACGCCGGGCGCAGGAAAAGGCGATGTTGGTGGCAAGGCTGGTCTTGCCCATCGCCGGTCGCCCGGCCAGGATCAAGAGATCGGATTTGTGCAGCCCGCCCAGCTTTTCATTCAGACCGGTCAGGCCAGTTGTGTAGCCAGACAGATGCCCGCCCGACCTTTTGGCCTTGTCGGCCATCTGCACGGCGGCCATCGCGGCGTCGCGGAAAGTCTTCACCGCGCCCTGCACCTCGCCGGCTTCCGCCACCTTGTACAGCGCTATTTCGGCCGCTTCGATCTGCTCGATTGGCGCAATTTCGCGGCTGGTGTCGCTGGCCTCCGTCACCATGTCGCGGCCAACCCGGATCAGTTCACGCAGCAAGGCCAGATCGTATATCTGCTGGGCAAAATCCCGCGCCGCGAGCAGTGCCGCACTGTTCTGCGTCAGGCTGGCCAGATAGGCCGGCCCGCCCAGTTCCGCCATCGCCGGATCGGCATCGAACAGCGGCTTCATCGTGACCGGCGTGGCTGCCATGCCCTTGCTACTGAGGGTCGTGATCTGACCGAAGATCCGGCCGTGCAGCGCATCGGCGAAATGCTCCTCCTTCAGCCGTTGACCCACATCTTCCACCAGCCGGTTGTCAATCATCAGCGCGCCCAGCAACGCGGCTTCGGCTTCCAGATTCTGCGGAAGGGTGGCGCTGCCGCCTTCCACCACCCGCAGCGGCGTGATCTGGGTGATGATCGGTGGAGGACTGGCCATCTATGGCTTTTCGCAGCCCCGCCCGCGCGCCACAAGCCGCAATGCCAAAAATCCCGGTGGGCAGCCCTGTGGACAAGCCGGGGATCAGCCGGGGACAGCTGCGGCATATATTGGGGACAATCGCTGCCGCTTGCCCCGGCGGCGCATTTGCGCGTAAGCCCGCCGCCGTGAACACGCCAGCTTCCTCCACGCCGCCCGATTATCGCGCCCGCTCCGCTGCCCGTCTGGCCGCCGTGCAGGCGCTGTATCAGCATGAAATGCAAGGGGAGGCGCTGCCCAAGCTGCTGACTGAATTTCACCACCACCGGCTGGGGCAAGAGATCGAGGGCGCCGAATATCTGGCCGCTGACGAGCCGTTTTTCGATGACGTGGTGGGCGGTGTTGCCGCCCGTCAGGAGGAACTGGACGGCTTGATCAGAGGGGCGCTGGCTGAAGGCTGGTCGCTGGTCCGGCTGGACCGGCCCATGCGCGCCCTGCTGCGCGCCGCCGTTTATGAACTGGTGGCGCGCGCCGATGTGCCGGCGTCCACGGTGATCAACGAATATATCGATGTCGCCCATGCCTTCCATGACGAGAAGGACGCGAAGTTCGTGAACGGCCTGTTGGATACCGTTGCCCGGCAAGTGCGCGGATAAATGATGGCAGAGCGGGAGTTCATCGCCCGCCTGCTCGCCCCGCTGGCCGGCACCAGCGCCGCACGCGGCCTTGCCGATGATGCCGCGGTCTGGACGCCGCCGCTGGGCCGGCAATTGGTGTTCACCCATGATGTGCTGGCCGCAGGCGTGCATTATCTGCCCGGCGATCCGCCCGGCGATGTGGCGTGGAAACTGCTGGCGGTGAACCTGTCGGATCTGGCGGCGATGGCGGCCACACCGGCCGGCGTGCTGCTGGGGCTGGGGCTTTCGGCCGCCGAGGATGATGCATGGCGCGCGGCGTTCACCGCCGGGCTGGGCCGGGCGCTGGCGCATTTCGGCGTGGCACTGTGGGGCGGCGATACCGTTACCGGGCTGCATAGCGCCGTGCTGGGCCTAACCGCCATCGGCTGGGTGGAGCAGGGCCGCGCCATGGGCCGCGCCGGCGCGCAGGCTGGCGATGCGCTGTGGGTATCGGGCAGCATCGGCGATGCCGGGCTGGGGCTTTCGATCGCGCGCGGCGAAGCGCCGTTCGACAAGGTGCTGCTGGGCCGCTACCGCCGACCGATGCCGCGCCTGGCGCTGGGGCAGGCACTCGGCGGGGTGGCCAGCGCCGGCATGGATGTGTCCGATGGCCTGCTGATCGACGCGCAGCGGCTGGCGGCGGCCAGCGGGGCCGGGCTGGAGATCGCGCTTGACCGCGTGCCGTCGGCGCAGGTCGCCGGGCTGGATGACATGCTGGCGCGCGCAACTGCCGGCGATGATTACGAACTGCTGTTCACCGCTCCGCCGGATGTGGACATCCCGGCGCTGGCCGGAACGGCTCCGGTGACGCGCATCGGCACGGTGATTGCCGGCGCAGGTCTGGCGCTGCGTTGGCAGGGCCAGCCGGTGCCGCTGCCGGAGCGGCTGGGCTGGGAACACGGCTGACCGTCAGCGTGCGATCTGCGGCACCAGTTCCTTCAGCGCCGCCACCAGCCGGTCGAATTCTGCCGGGGCGCTGAACAGTGCCGGCGTAACCCGCACGCACGCGCCATCCGCCAGACCAGCCCGGTGCACGGTCATGATGTTGTAACGATTGAACAAAATGTCGGTGATGGCGATATTGTCGGCCGTGCTGGTATGGCCATTGATGCGGAAACTGGTGATTGCGCCAAAGGTGCGCGGATCATCGCCCAGCATGATTTCCAGCCCCGACAGCCCGCGCAGCTGCTTCACCCAATGGTTCCTGAGATATTGCAGCCGCGCCAGCTTCATCGGCCTGGGCAGCACCCGCGCCTGAAAATCAAACGCGGCCGGCAGGGTGAGCTGCGGGGCATAATCCACCGTGCCCTGATGCACCTTGGACTGGACATTTTCAGGCCTGGCATCGGCGGCTTCCGATGGAGCGGCGGCCACCATTGCCGCCATGCCCGGCCGGCACCAGATGGCGGCAATGCCCACCGGAGCGCCCACCCATTTGTGGAAGTTCAGCACGACATAATCGGCCCCGAAATCCGGAATGATGAATTCGCGCTGATAGAAACTCTGCGCGCAATCCACGATCACAACCGCGCCCGCCGCCTTGGCCAGCGCGGCAATTTCTGCCACCGGGACCACCAGCCCGCTGCGGTGGGTGCCGTGGGTGATCAGCACATATTTCAGCCGCTTCGTCGCCTTGATTGCGGCGGCATAGGCTTCGATCACATTTTCATGCGTGGGTGCGCGCGGAAGGGTGATCGTCACCGGCCTTGCGCGCCGCGCCGCCGCCAGACTGGCCATGGCGTTTTGCGACGCCTCGTAATCATTGTCCGACCACAGGATCGCATCGCCCGCGCTCACGCCCTGAAACTGGCTGATCAGCGCCTGCAGGCCCTCGGCAGCGTTGCGACAGAAACCGATGTCCTCACCCTGCACGCCCATTGCTGCGGCTGCCAGCGCCCGCGCTGCCTCCTGATCCTTGCGCATCGCCCGGCGCGCATAGATGCTGGTGTCCCGATTGAGCCGGGCTAGTATTGCGCGGTGGGCTTCCACCACTGGAAACGCCATGTTGCCCCAGTATCCATGCTCCAGCTGCGTGACGCTGCCCATTGCCGGATATAGCGCCGCGATCCGCCCCCAGCCGGCTTCGTCATCCGGCGCCATGCCGCCGCCGGGCAGTTCGGCCGCCAGACCAGATTTGGCCGGCAAAGCCGCCGCCGCCGCTGCCAGCAACAATGCTTCGCGCCGTGAAACCGCCATCGCCTGATCCCCTTGTCGCCCAGCCTTAGCAGCTTGCGTTCGGCAAAACCCATGTCATGGTGCGGCAAATTGGCCAAGAGCCGCAGCGCAGCGGCCGGCAGCAACCAGGGGGACGAATTGCATGGACGTTGTGGTTTTGGCCATCATCTGCGGGCTGGCTGCCGTGGTGTATGGGATTGTCACCTCGCGGCAGGTGCTCAGCGCATCCCCCGGCAACGCCCGCATGCAGGAAATCGCCAAAGCCATCGAAATCGGCGCCGGCGCGTATCTTGCCAAGCAATATACCGCCATCGCGGTGGTTGGCGTGATCGTGGCCGCGCTGGTGGCGATGTTCCTGGGGGTGATCCCCGCCGTTGCCTTCGTGCTGGGCGCGGTGCTTTCGGGCGCCACCGGCTTCATCGGCATGAACATATCGGTGCGGGCCAACGTGCGCACCGCCGAAGCCGCGCGCCAATCGCTGCAGGCTGGGCTTACCATGGCGTTCCGGTCGGGCGCGGTCACCGGCATGCTGGTCGCCGGCCTCGCGCTGCTGGCCATCGCCGGCTATTTCTACGCGCTGGTCTCATCGGGCCTTGAACCCACCAGCCGCGCGGTGGTGAATGCGCTGGTGGCGCTGTCGTTCGGTGCCAGCCTCATCTCCATCTTCGCGCGCCTTGGCGGCGGCATCTTCACCAAGGCGGCAGACGTGGGCGCCGATATGGTCGGCAAGAACGAGCTGGGCTTTGATGAAGATGATGATCGCAACCCCGGCGTGATTGCCGACAACGTGGGCGACAATGTGGGTGACTGCGCCGGCATGGCCGCGGATCTGTTCGAAACCTATGTCGTCACCATCGGTGCCACCATGGTGCTGTGCGCGCTGCTGGTTGCCGGCCCGGATGCGGCCAAGCTGATGAGCCTGCCGCTGCTGGCCTGCGGCGTGTGCATCATCACCTCGATCATCGGCACTTA
>DAITMD010000105.1:0-7663 GCA_036835345.1 Sandarakinorhabdus sp.
CGAGCGTGACTGTTCGCTGCAGCGGCGCAACCAGAAAGTGGTGGAGGAAGCCCCGGCCCCCGGCCTGCCCGGCGCTGTGCGCGCCCGCCTGATCGCGGCGGCGGTGCGGCTGGGCGAGGCGGCGCGCTACCTGAATGCCGGCACGGTGGAGTTTCTTTATGATGCCGACACCCAGGATTTCTATTTCCTTGAAATGAACACCCGCCTGCAGGTGGAGCACGGCGTGACCGAAGCGGTGATGGGCATCGATCTGGTTGAATGGATGGTGCGCGCGGCGGGCGGCGATTTCGCCTTCATGGATGGCCCGGCCCCCACACCGCAGGGCCACGCCGTGCAGGTGCGCCTTTATGCCGAAGACCCGGCGCAGGATTATCGGCCCACAACGGGCCTGCTGACGGCGGTGGATTTTCCGGCCGGGGTGCGCACCGAAACCTGGGTGGCCGCCGGCAGCCAGATCAGCGCCTTTTACGATCCGATGCTGGCCAAGCTGATCGTGCACGCCCCCACCCGCGATGCGGCTGTCGCCGCAATGGCCAAGGCGCTGGACGCCAGCCGTATCGACGGGATCGAAACCAATCTGCGCTGGCTGCGCGATGTGGTGCGCGGCGATGCCTTCCTTAGCGGCGATGTTTCAACCCGGGCGCTGGCCGATGTGGTGTATGCGCCGCGCTGCATCCGGGTGCTGGCCGGCGGCACCGCCACCACGGTGCAGGATTGGCCGGGCCGGCAGCGGCTGTGGGCGGTGGGCGTGCCGCCATCCGGGCCGATGGATGATCTGTCGTTCCGGCTGGGCAATCGCCTGCTGGGCAATCCCGAAGGCATGGCCGGGCTGGAAATCACCGTCACCGGGCCAACGCTCGGCTTTGCCGCGCCCACCCGCATCTGCCTGACGGGCGCGGATTTCGGTGCCACGCTGGACGGTGCGCCGCTGCCGCGCGGGCAGGCGATCAGCGTGGCAGCGGGCCAGGTGCTGAAGATGGGCCGCGCAACCGGCGGCGGCATTCGCACCTATCTGCTGGTGGCCGGCGGGTTCGACATCGCGCCCTATCTGGGCAGCACCGCCACCTTCGATCTGGGCGGATTTGGCGGCCACGGCGGGCGCCGCCTGCTGGCCGGCGATGTGCTGCATCTGGGGGGTGCGCCCACAGGCCCGGCGCTGGCCGCTGCGCCGCTGCCGGCGCTGCCCAACAGGTGGGACGTGCGGGTGATCTATGGCCCGCACGGCGCGCCGGATTTCTTCACCCCCACCGATATCGACACGATCATCAGCGCCGATTGGCAGGTGCATTACAACAGCAACCGCACCGGCGTGCGGCTGATCGGGCCGAAACCGGAATGGGCGCGCCGCGATGGCGGGGAGGCCGGCCTGCACCCGTCCAACATCCACGACAATCCCTATGCCATCGGCGCGGTGGATTTCACCGGCGACATGCCGATCATCCTTGGCCCCGATGGCCCGTCGCTGGGCGGGTTTGTCTGCCCGTTCGTGGTGATTGCCGCCGATCGCTGGAAAATCGGCCAACTGTCCTCCGGCGACCGGCTGCGCTTTGTGCCGGTGACGCTGGCCGATGCGAAGGCCGCCGATGCGGCGGTGACGGCGCTGCTGGCAGATGGCGCGCCGCTGACCGCCAGCCCGGCGCGCGCCATCGCCGGCCTGTCGCCGATCCTGGCCGACACGCCGGCATCTCAGGCACGCCCGCGCGCCGTCTACCGCGCGCAGGGGGACCGCAATATCCTGGTGGAATATGGCCCGATCGTGCTGGATATCGAACTGCGCATCCGGGTGGAGGCGCTGGCCAGCGAGCTGGCGCGGCTGGCGCTGCCCGGCGTGATCGACATCGTGCCGGGCATCAGGTCGCTGCAGCTGCATTTCGATGGCGCAGCGCTGGACCAGGCCGGCGCGCTGGCGGCGCTGCTGGCGGCGGACGATCGGCTGGGCGCGCTGGCGGATTTCACCATCCCGTCGCGCATCGTCCACCTGCCCTTGAGCTGGCGCGATCCGGCGACGACCGAGACCATTCAGAAATATATGTCCGCCGTGCGCGACGATGCGCCGTGGTGCCCTGACAATATCGAGTTCATCCGCCGCGTGAACGGCCTGCCGGATACCGATGCGGTGGAGCGCACCGTGTTCGACGCCAGCTATCTGGTGCTGGGGCTGGGCGATGTCTATCTGGGCGCGCCGGTTGCCACCCCGGTTGATCCGCGCCAACGGCTGGTGACCACCAAATACAACCCGGCCCGAACCTGGACCCCGCCCAACGTGGTGGGCATTGGCGGCGCCTATATGTGCATCTATGGCATGGAGGGGCCGGGCGGTTACCAGTTGTTCGGGCGGACGCTGCAAGTGTGGAACACATGGGCGCAGACGGCGGCGTTCACCGATGGCAAGCCGTGGCTGCTGCGCTTTTTCGATCAGATCCGTTTCTATCCGGTGAGCGCCAAGGAACTGGCGGATTGGCGGCGCGATTTCCCGATCGGCCGGCGCGCCATCCGCATCGAGCCGTCTGAGTTCCGGCTGGCCGACTATCGCCGCTTCCTGGCCGACAATGCCGCCGCCATCACGGAATTTCAGGCGGTGCGGCAGGCGGCGTTTGACGATGAACGCGCCGATTGGCAGCGCCGGGGTGAATTTGACCGGGTCGCCAGCGAGGCGGAGACCGAAGATGCCGGCGCGGCGGCCATCGCGGTGCCGGACGGCTGCGATCTGGTGGAATCGCCCTTTGGCGGCAGCGTGTGGAAATTGCTGGTGGCCGAAGGCGACAGCGTGCGCGCCGGAGACATGATTGCGGTGATTGAAGCGATGAAGACCGAATGTCCGGTGGAAAGCCCTGCCAGCGGCACCGTGGCCGCGCTCTATCTGGCGGAAGGCCGCCCGGTGGCGCCCGGCGCGCCGATGATGGCATTGAGGCGCGCATCATGACCCGGCAGAACGCCGCCGCCATCGCCGCTGCCGTGAATGGCCGCACCACCAGCGCCGCGGCGGTGATGGAGGCCGCGCTGGCCCGCATCGCCGCCTATGACGCGGTGCAGCCGCAGGCGTGGATCACACGCGCCGATCCGCAAGCCCTGCTGGCGGCGGCGCGTGCCATCGATGCGCGCATCGCCGCCGGGGAACAGCTGCCGCTGGCCGGCGTGCCCTATGCCGCCAAGGACAATATCGATGTGGCCGGCCTGCCCACCACGGCGGCCTGCCCGGCCTTTGCCTATCAGCCAGAGCAGTCGGCGGGCGTTATCGAACGCTTGGCGGCGGCAGGCGCGATCTGCGTGGGCAAGACCAACCTGGACCAGTTCGCCACCGGCCTGAACGGCACGCGCAGCCCGCATGGCGCGCCGCGCAACGTCTATAATCTGGCGTATGTGAGCGGCGGATCCAGCTCGGGATCGGCGGTGGCGGTGGCGGCCGGGCTGGTGCCGTTCGCGCTGGGCACCGATACCGCCGGTTCGGGCCGGGTGCCCGCCGCCTTTCAGCATCTGATCGGTTTCAAGCCGACGCGCGGGCGCTGGAGCACGCGCGGGCTGGTGCCGGCCTGCCGCACGCTGGATTGCATCACCATCTTCACCGATACGGCGGCCGATGCGCGCCTGATCGATGCTGCCATCGCCGGTTTCGATGCGGCCGATGACTATTCGAAACCGCTGGCCACAAGAGCAATGACCCCGCGCCGCTTTGGTGTGCCGCGCCGCGATCAGATGAACTGGTTCGGCGACACAGAGGCGGCGTACTTGCACGATCGCGCCATGGAACGGCTGGCCGGGCTGGGCACGCTGGTGGAGATCGACATCGCGCCGCTGCTGGAGGCGGCGCAGATGCTCTATGGCGGGCCGTGGGTGGCCGAACGCACCGCCGCCATGGCCGATCTGCTGCGCAAGCACCCGGATGCCATCGATCCCACCGTGCGCGCCGTGGTGGAACAGGGCTGGGACAAGAGCGCGGTCGATCTGTTCAAGGCCATGTACCGGCTGGCCGCGATCAAGCGGCAGGCCGATCTGCTGTGGCACGATATCGACGTGCTGGCCTTCCCCACCACGCCGACCAGTTACCGCGTGGCGGAAATGCTGGCCGCGCCAGTGGCCCTGAACAGCAATCTGGGGCTGTACACCAATTTCGTGAACCTGCTGGACATGGCGGCGATTGCGGTGCCGGCCGGGGTGAAATCCAGCGGGGCGGGCCATGGCATCAGCTTCATCGGCCCGGCCGACAGCGATGCCGCGTTGATCGATCTGGCCCAGAACTGGGCCGAAACTTGGGCCAATGCGTGCGGCCACCCACCGCCACCACCGCTTGATCTGGAGGGCAAGATGCAGACCGTGAAGCTGGCCGTTGTTGGCGCGCACCTGAAGGACATGCCGCTGCACTGGCAGCTGACTTCGCGCGGTGCCGCCTTTGTTGGCGCGTTCGAAACCGCGCCCACCTATCGCCTGTATGCGATGGCCGACACCGCGCCGCCCAAACCGGCGCTGGTGTTCACAGGCGACGGCGCGCCGATCAAGGTGGAGGTGTATGAGCTGGGCGTCGCCGAGTTCGGCAGCTTTGTGGTGGACGTGCCGCCGCCGCTGGCCATCGGCACCGTCACGCTGGCCGATGGCAGCAGCGTGAAGGGCTTTGTGGCGGAACCGCGCGCCTTGACCGGCGCCACCGACATCACCCATCTTGGCGGCTGGCGCGCGTTTATCGCCCAGCGCAGCGCGTGACCTTCAGGGAGATGCCGATGCGCCGCCTGCTGATTGCGCTGATGATGGCAGCGCCCGCGCTGGCCCAGCCGGCCGAGGTGCAGACCGTGCCGGACTTTGGCGATTTCCTGGTGCTGGATGGGCCGGGCGTGTGGATCACCAATCGCGGCCGGGTGGAGCATTGGTCACGCAGCGGCCGCATCGCCAGCGTGGCCATGGCGCGGCCGTGCGGCACCATGGCGATGGCCGGCGGCGGCCTGTGGGTGGCCGATTGCAACGAGGGCGCGCTGCACCGCATCGAACCCGCCAGCGCCGCCCGCACTCTGACCGTGAACACCGGCATCGCCGACAAGACGGGCGAATTAAACGTGGTCGCCGGCGCGGGTTCGGTGTGGGTGGCCAGCGATGCCAGGGGCGAAGTGGCGCGGGTGGACCCGGCCAGCGGGCAAATCACGGCGCGCATCCCGGCCGATGCCGGCACATCCTATCTGGCCTATGGCTTTGATGCCTTGTGGGCCGTCAGCGCCGGCACCCGCACCTTGCAGCGCATCGATCCGGCGACCAATGCCGTGGTGGCGCGCATCCCGCTGGGCAATCAACCGGGCTTTCTGGCCGCCGGCGAAGGTGCGGTGTGGGTGCAGGAACAGGCCGATGGCACGCTGGCCCGCATCGATCCGGCCACGGGCGCCGTGACCGGCCGGGTGAAGGTGGGCGCCAATCTGAAATGGGGCGATATCGATACCGGGGCCGGCAAGGTGTGGCTGCGCACCACCGAGAACCAGGAATATGTGGCCATCGACGCCGCCACGTTGGCGGTTGTGGCGCGGGTCGGCAAACCGGTGGGCAGCGGCGCGCTGCGCTGGACGCCGGACGGGGTGTGGACCAGCGCGCACGATGTCCATTCGCTCAGCTGGTGGCCGGCACCGGCGCTGGGGGATCGAGCGAAATGAGCGGCGATTGACACACGCCGCCACGCTGCCAGACTTCAGGCCTATGGCGGTCTGTCCTACGTTTCTTGTCGTATGACGCGCAGCGCCTGTGTGGCGCATGAATAGAGGGCATGACGGGGGCGGGTGAAATCGCGGGGGACGAGATGGAGGGGGTTCGGGTTGGCAAGCGCCTGATCGGCACCCAGGCACCGGTGATCATCGGCTGGGATGATGTGCCGCGCGTGGAAGGCGGCCCGGTGAAGCAGTTCATCTTCACCTGGTTTCAGCCGGTGGTGCTGCTGGCGCTGATCCTGTTCTGGTATTACGCGCCCAACGATATCGCCAAGGCATCGACCGCCATCGGCATCGGTATCGGCTTCCGGCTGCTGCTGCTGGCGCTGGAATGGGTCAGCCCGCGCTACCACAGCTGGCGGTTGACGTGGAAGGAACTGGCCACCGACGTCTTCTATGTCGCGTTGGGCTATACGGTGATCGGGCTGATCAGCAAATATATCGGCGACGATGCGATGATCGAGGCCATTCAGGGCCAGTTCGATCTGGAAAAATTCGCCTGGTTCATCGGCCTGCCGCTGCTGCTGCAGGCGTTCATGATCACCTTCATTTTCGATTTCGGCCAATATTGGATGCACCGCGCCATGCACAACTGGTATCCGCTGTGGCTGCCGCATTCGGTGCATCATTACATCACCCAGTTCAATCTGGCCAAGGGCGCGGTGGGCAACCCGGTGGAGCTGTTCCTGATCGGACTGGGGCTGGGCGGCTTCTTCGATTTCCTGCCGCGCGCCGCCTTGCTGGCCGGCGCGATCAGCATGGGCATCGGCATCTATATGCACGTCAACATCCGCTTCAACACGCCGCTGTGGTGGCGGTTTCTGTTCAACACCACCGAACATCACAGCGTGCACCATTCGCAGGATTTCGAAGCCACGCGCAGCAACTATGCCGGCCTGTACGTGTTCATCGACCGGATCTTCGGCACCTGCATCGATGGCGAGGCGGAGCTGCTGGGCCAGGATGGTGGGCGGCGCATGTCGATCCGCGAACAGATGACCCACCCCTTCACCGAAGGCTGGAAAACCCTGAAGCAGCGTTATGGCCGGCGCGTGCCCGTGGCGGCCGAGTGACCGATACCGCCCCACAAGATCACGCCAGCCCGAACCCCGAACCGGAACCTGCCGCCGGCTGGCGCGGGACCATCGAAAAAATCTGGTATGTTGATGGCAGCGTGGCGGTGCCGGCGGGCATGGATGCGCTGGACCGGCTGCTGCCGCTGTTCGACACGCCGGGCACCACCACGTCGCGCAGCGGCCACCGGCTGACCTTCGTGAAGAAGGACCCCGGCGCGCAGGACCGGCTGTCGGTGTTCGGCAGCGGCATCCTTGAGGTGGCCGGCAATGATGGGGAGCGCCGCCTTGGCTACCGGCTGCGCAGCCCGTCTTTGCTCGCCTGTTTTCTGGCGCCATTGCTGTTCCTGGGCCTGGCCGGATTGACCACCATCATCGCCAATTCGGAAAAGGCCGCCGCCGAGAAGGAAGCGGCCGCCAAGACGGACGACAAGAAGAAAGAGAAGGAAGACAAGGTCTGGCCGTTGCACCCGATCGACAATGCGCTGGGCGCGCCGGAGCCGGAAAAGCCCAAGAAAGACAAGAAGAAGGACAGCAAGGCCAAGGACGGGAAGACCGGCAAGGACGGCGAGGAAGACGAGGACGAGGACGACAAGGGCCCCTCCCCCACCCCGGCCTATGTGTTCGCCGGAATCTTCGCGGCGCTTTACGCCATCGGGCGCTGGCTGGAAGCCCATCTGGTGCGCCGCCTGTTCCAGCAGCGCCTGCTGGCGGGCGATGACGCCGCAGCGCCGAGCAGCGGCTGAACCGAACCACGCGCCGATCCGGGACAACCGGGTTTAAACCTGCGACCCGGTGCCCCCACCGGTTGCCATCATGGCGGGCGTCGGCCAATGAAGAAGGGCGATGAACGCCCGGATGATGGCTGTTGGCCAGGCAAGTCATCGGATGGGCCTGCATGGCAATGGGGGATGA
>DAITMD010000106.1:0-7561 GCA_036835345.1 Sandarakinorhabdus sp.
GGGCAGTTGTACAGCCTGCTCTATGCCCCGGTGCAGACCGATCGCACCGCCGACAGCATGAAGGAAATGATCGCCGATATCGCCGCGATCAAATCCAGCCGGCCGATCACCGAAGATGAACGCGGCCGCAGCATCGCCAACAGCGTGCTGGCGCTGCCCGGTGAGTTCGAACGTGGCAGCGCCTTCCTGAGCGCGCTGGAACGCAACCATCTGTTCGGTCGGCCCGACGATTATTATGTCACCGCCGCCCGCCGGCTGGGCGCGCTGACCTCGGCCGATCTCAACCGCGCCGTGCAGATGTTCGGCACCGACACGCTGCTGTGGGTGGTGGTGGGCGATGCGGCCAAGGTGGAGCCGCAATTGAAGGCGCTGGGCTTGCCGATTGAGGTGCGCGCGGCGGAGTGATCAGACTTCGCCGGCCACGATCCGCCGGATGACCTTTTCGAAGGTCGCCGGCGGCTGGCCGCCGAGGATTGCATATTTGCCGTTGAAGACGATGGCCGGCACCGCGCTGATGTCTTGCTCCTCGCGCCACCAGCGCTGGTTGGCGCGCACTTCGTCGGCGTAGCGGCCGGTTGCCAGCACGTCGCGGGCGGCATCGGCATCCAGGCCGGCGGCGGCAGCGGCGGCGATCAGGGTTTCGGGCTGGTTCAGCGGCTCGGCCCGGGTGAAATGGGCTTCGAACAGGGCGGTCTTGAGGGCGTGGGCCCGGGAACTGTCAGCCCCGGCGCGCTCGGCCCAGTGCAGCAGGCGGTGGCAATCGAACGTGTTCCAGATCATCGCCTCTGGCCCGCCGGCAAAGCTGAAGCCCAGATCGGCGCCCATCTGCTTGATGTGATTGCGGCCCGCGGCGCTGTCTTCCGGGCTGCGGCCATATTTGCGCGCGACATGCTCGGCGGCGTTTTCGCCTTCGGGCGGCATGGCGGGATTGAGTTCGAAGGCGTGGAAATGCCATTCGGGGGTGATGTCGGGCAGGCCCGCGAGCGCCTGTTCAAGGCTTTTCAGGCCGATCACGCACCATGGGCACACCACGTCGGAAACGAAATCGATGCGCAGGGCGTTGGTCATGGCGGCAAGTCTAGGCCGCCGCCCGGTTCCGTCAATCGTTGGCGGCACCAAAGCGGCTGGCATAGCGGCTGGTGATGCGATCGACCGGCATCACCACAAACACATCGACGGTGTTGAACTGATGATCGACAAAGCCGCCATCGCCCACCATGGCGCCCACCCGCAGATAGGCCTTCACCAGCGGCGGCAGGGCGCGGGCGGCGGCGCGGCCATCGATACGGTCGGCAGGCAGGGCGTTCATGCACACCCGGTGCGGCGGCAGCGCGGTGGCGCGAAGTTCCGGCGGGGCAAGGTGATGGTGATAGAGCCACGAAAGCTCGGCCGCGTGCAGGCCCGGATCGGCGCCGTGCAGGGATGCGCAGCCGAACAGATGGCCGATGCCGTGATCGGCCAGATAGGCGGCAATGCCGCGCCACAGCAGCGAGATGGTGGCGCTGGTCCGCCATTCGGGCGCCACGCAGCTGCGCCCCAGTTCCAGCAACTGCCGGCCCGGCGCACTCTGGCGGATCAGCGGTGACAGATCATATTCGCCGGCGCTGTAGAAGCCGCCATTGGCCTGGGCCACATCCTGGCGCAGCAGGCGATAGGTGCCGACCACGCGCGGACGCGCGGCATCGGCATGATCGATCACCAGCAGATGGTCGCAGATGGCATCATAGGCATCGATATCGCGGCGCTGGCGCAGCATGGCCGCGCTGGGCCGAGCCCCCATTTCGTCGTAGAAGATTTCATAGCGCAGCGCCTGCGCGGCGGCGATTTCGGCGCTGCTGGCGGCCAGCCGCACCTCCAGCAGTCCGGCCCGGCAGATGGCCGGCGCATGATCCAGCAGGCGGGGTTGCAGTTCGACGGCGCGCGTGAGGGCAAGGGTCATGCAGGGGCTCCACCGGTTTGACCGGCCATAGCGCCGCTGTGTGACAAAGACATGGTGGGCGCGTTACACGCCTGTTGCAGTTGCCGCCGTCTCATCGGCCACCACCAGCCCGGCGCGCCACAGCCACAGGAAGATCAGCACGCCGGGCAGCGCCAGCAGGGTGGTGAGCCAGTAGAAATCGACATAGCCCAGACGCTCGATCAGGGCGCCGGCGGTGCCGGAGGAAAAGGCCCGGCCCAAGATGGCGGCCGCCGACGACAGCAGCGCGAACTGCGTGGCGGTGAAGCGCCGGTCGCACAGCAGCGCCAGCCACGCGCCCACGGTCACGCCGCCGATGCCGCTGGCCAGATTTTCAAAGCCCTGCACCAGGGCCAGCATCCACACATCATGGCCGATGATGGCCAGGGCTGCATAGGCGGCGTTGGATACGCCCATCAGGATCAGCGACAGGAACACCGATCCGGCCAGCCCCATCCGCTTGTAGAGGATGCCGCCCAGGAACACCCCGGCCAGATAGCCGAACAGGCCCAGCGACACATCGTAGAACGCCACTTCTTCCTTGGTGAAGCCCAGATCATTGTAGAACAGCCGCACCGACAATTGGCACACGGTATCGCCGATCTTGTGGACCAGCACGAACGCCAGCACGGTCCACGCGCCGGGCCGGCCGAGGAAATCCGCCAGCGGCGCGATGATGCTGTCGCGGATGGCAGCGCTGAGGCCCCTGCCGGACGAAACCGCCTGCGGCCGCGCCGGTTCGCCCAGTATCGCCGCAGCGATCAGCGCCGGGCCGAACAGCAATATGGCCGACAGATAGGCCAGCGCCCAACTGCCCTTGGCAGCCAGCAGCAGCGCGCCGGCCCCGGCCAGATAGCTGCCCATGCGCCAGCCATATTGGGTCATGCCGCTGCCGGCGCCCATCTGATCGGCGCGCAGCCATTCGATGCGGATGGCATCCACCACGATGTCCAGCGTGGCCCCGGCAAAACCCACCGCCACGGCAGCAGCGGCAAAAAGCGCCAGATCGGCGGTGGGATCCAGCGCGCCCAGCCAGGCGATGGCGGTGCTGGCCATCAGGATGGAAACCATCAGCCACGCCCGCCGCTGCCCCACCATGGCGGCGAGCAGGGGGATGCGCGCCCGGTCGATCAGCGGCGCCCACAGCGGCTTGAAGCTGTAGACCAGCAGCGCCAGCCCGAAGGCGGTGACGCTTTTCTTGTCGATGCCGCTTTCGGCCAGCCTTGTGGTCAGCGTGGCGGCGATCATCGCATAGGGCGTGCCCGATGCCATGCCCAGCGCCAGCGCGCCCAGCGGCCCGGCTTCGAAATAGGGACGCAGCGCAGCGGTGAGCGATCGGTTGGAAGCCATCGCCGCACCATGGCGGCGGCGGCCGGACTGTCAATGGCGGCGGCGGGTGGACAGCGGCATGCTGCGGCTGCCGCGCTGCTGACAAGAATCGGGGTGAATCATCATCAATATTCGTTGACCATTCGTAATAAACATTAGCGATTGTTCTGCAAAAGGTCCGATTCAGATTCTCTTTACTCCATTTATGCTAAATCATCTCCGCCGGCCGCCGAATCGAGGGATCAGTGGCAGGCCTTGTTTTGGGGCGTAACGTTGTGTTTGGATTCAAGTTCGCCAGTAGCGTAGTGCGAAGTCGGTCGGGAGCAGTCGCGGCCGAATTCGCTATTGTTATGCCGTTGCTGTTCACGCTGTTGCTGGGGACTCTGGAGTTCGGGGTTCTGCTGTATTCGTACAGCGCAATGCAGACGGCGGCCACGACTGTGGCACGCGGCATCGCGGTCAACACTCTGGCGCCCAGCGGGGGGGCGACCATCGTCAGCCAGATCGTGCCGGCATGGGCATTGCCCAATGTTTCCTTGCTCGTCACCCAGACCAACACGGTCGATCCGGCCGCCAATGTCATCCGCGTGCGGATAACCGGCCGGTCCGACCAGATTACCATCGTGCCGATGCTGACCCGGCTGGTGCCGTGGACGCTGGTTGCCGATGTCAGTACCAAGCAGGAGTTGCGTTATGAAGATTGATCTTGCGCGCCGCTGTTCGGCGCTGAAGCATCTGGCGGGCAGCCGCCAGGGGGCAACCGCGGCCGTTGTCGCCATGTCGATGCCGATGCTGGTGGGCGGCATGGCGCTGGGCCTGGATTTCACCATGAGCCGCATGGTGCACAACCGCATGCAGATATCGGTGGATGCCGCTGCGCTTGCCGGCGCTGCCAAGATCGAAAGCGGCGGCAATGTGAAGGCCACCGCGCTGTCGCAGGCGGCGTATGACCTGCCTACTGATTTTGCGGGCATGACCACCAACAACGATATCGTCACCGGCATCTACAGCAAGGAAAACGGTTTCGTTCCTGACAGCGGCAGCAATGTGAACGCCGTGCGCGTGACGGCCGAACGCTCGGTTGGTCGCGGCAATGCCGTGCGGCAGATCCTGTCGTCGGTGCTGGGGCTGGAGCCGATGACCATCAGCGCATCGGCCATCGCTGCGCGCCCGGCCAACGTGTTCTATCAGCCGCCGGAAAGCGACACGCTGGATCCCGAAGCCGGCGATTTCAACGAAATCTATGTCTATTGCTATCAGACGCAGGGCAGCGGATCGCCATCGTCGCGGCGCAGCCAGATGACGCTGGTGGCCAACAACATGCCCGCCAATGCCAATATCGTGCAGATTTCGGGCGGCGTCGTCAACGCCAACCCGCAGCGGCCGCCGCCATGGCCGAACTGCAACCAGGAAGGCCAGACGCTGAGCATCCGGTTGCGCAACATCCGTCATGCCAAGAGCCATTCCAATCTGTGGAGCAACCCAAACGCCACGATCAGCAACATGCAGCCGGGCCGTCCGGAGCATAATTATTACACCGATACGCAGCTGCAGAACTGGGTGGAGAAGTTCGATCTTCAGGGCTTCAACATCCTGGAAACCGTGCGCTGCGACACCGCTGCGCAGTGCACGCCGGGTTCGGGCCAGTCGATCATCCCCTCCGGCAGGAACCGGCAGAACACGCGTCGGCGTGAGAACCTGCCGTGCGAGCCGGGCAAATATATGTATTTCGGGTTCGAGGATCGGCCGCCGGGCCAGTCGGGCAGAAACAGCAGTTGGCTGCATCCGGCATGGACCGACACCGATTATGACGACATCCGCATCGTGATGAAGTGCCCGAACAGCGGCCGTCTGGGCGATGCCAACGTGCGTCTGGTCAGTTGAACCGGTTGCGTTGAGTTCCCGGCCCGGAGTGTCACCCGGGCCGGACTTTGGTGCAGGCCAGCCTGTCCCTGTCACCCGCCGCCAGCCTGTCTGGCAGCAGGTCACGGGGGAAGTGCTCGCCAAGATCAGGTTCCCCGCACCAAAGTCGTTGCCGCCAACGACGCCTGCGTTGTCCGCAAGGTCAATGCTGGGGTCGTTGGCGATGCCGATCGCAGGCGGCTGATGGCGCCCGCGCCAACCGGTTGCACCGCGCTGCAAATGGCGTAGCATTCAGCCCATGGACAAGCCGCTTTCGCAATCGCGCCCCACGCCCGGCCAGCGGGCGCTCGCTGCCGGTGTGCCGGCCGCCGCGGGCAAGGTGGCGAGCGGCGCCATGGCGCAGGTTCCGGCCCGTTTCTACACCTGCCCCGATCATTTCGCCGCGGAATGGGCGCGGGTGTTCAAACGCCTGCCGGTCGTCATCGCGCCTTCGGCGCTGCTGCCGCAGCCGGGCATGGCGGTGCCGCATGATGGCTTTGGCCTGCCGCTGCTGATCGCGCGCGATGGCAAGGGCGTGGTGCGGGTGTTCATGAACGTGTGCCGGCATCGCGGCACGCGGCTGGTGGAGGGCAGCGAGGTGCAGGCCGGGCCGGCGATCGTGTGCCCCTATCATGCCTGGAGCTATGGCACCGATGGCCGCCTGAAAGGCCTGCCGCGCCCTGAGACGTTCGCCGGGCTGAACAAGGCCGATCGCGGCCTGATCGAGATGCCGTCCGTCGAAGCCGGCGGCCTGATCTGGGTGGGGCTGGACAGGGGGAGTCCACCGGATTTCGCCCTTGCGCAGGGGCCGCTGGCGGCCGATTTCACGGCACTGGGTTTCCCGAGGCAGCATCTCTATGCGCGCGCGGCGCACAAGGTGAACGCCAACTGGAAGCTGATCATGGACGCGTTCCTTGAAAGCTATCATGTGCAGCGCCTCCATGCGAACACCATCGCGCCCTATTTTCAGGATGGCGTGACCTGCGGCGACACGGTGGGGCCGCACGCGCGGTCTGCCGTGGCGCGGCTGGCGGCGCTGGAGGGTATTGATCTGGATGACATGCGCGACATCCGCCGCACCGTCACCTTTGCTTATCAATTGGTGCCCGGCACCATCGTGGTTGCCAGTCCGGACTATATCAACATCATGGTGCTGATGCCGCAATCGGTGGGCGAGACCTGGGTGGAGGATTTCATGCTGATCCCCGAGCCGCCGCGCGATGAAAAGGCGGCGGCGCACTGGGCGAAAAGCTGGAAATTGCTGGACAAGCAAGTCTTTGCCGGGGAGGATTTCCGCGCTGCTGCGCTGGGCCACCAGGGCCTTGCCTCCGGCGCCGTCGATCATGTGCTGCTGGGCGCCCTGGAGCAGGGGGTGAAGGCATTTCACGACACGATAGCGCGGCTGATGGCGTGAAATCGGCTGCCCAACACGGCTTCACCCCTTGCAAATGCGTCTCGCAATCCTAACACAGTAGGCAGGCCGGGCTGGCGCTGATAGTCTGGCCCTGAAGGAGATTTGCATGTCGGACGAAGTCGCCATCAAGCTGGAGCCCCCCGTGGCCGTGAGCGCCATTGCGCCGACCAAGGCCGCCGGGCTGGTGCCGCTGAAGGATCAGGAAAAGGCGCAGCTGGAAACCAAGGTGGAGGCCTTCATCGACGAATTGATCGCCACCGATGCCGCCAGCCCGGAATTTGGCAAGAAGGTGGACGCGCTGGCCAATCTGGGCGCCACCGAGATTGCCCGCGCCGCGGCGCAATCGAACCGGTTCCTGGATCGGCCGACGCGGGCGATCAACAAGGAGACGGGCATCGGCGCCGATCTGGTGCAGCTGCGCAAGGTGGTGGAAGATCTGGATCCCGGCAAATCGTTGAAGAAAACCGGCAAGCGCAAGCTGTTCGGGCTGATCCCGCTGGGCGGCGACCGGCTGCGCTCCTATTTTGACAGTTACAAGAGCGCGCAGGGCAATATCAACGCCATCCTGGGCGCGCTGAAGAGCGGCAAGGACGAATTGCTGAAAGACAATATCGCCATCGAGGACGAGCGCGCCAAATTGTGGGACGCGATGGGCAAGCTGGAACAGATGGTCCACATGTCCAAGGTGCTGGACGAGAAGCTGGAGGAGCGCGCGGCCGAACTGGACGTGAGCGATCCGGCCAAGGCCAAGGCGATCCGCGAAAATGCGCTGTTCTATGTGCGCCAGCGCACGCAGGATCTGCTGACCCAGCTGGCGGTGAGCGTGCAGGGCTATCTGGCGCTGGATCTGGTGAAAAAGAACAATGTCGAGCTGATGAAGGGCGTGGACCGGGCCAGCACCACGACGGTGAGCGCGCTGCGCACGGCGGTGACCGTGGCCGAAGCCATGACCAACCAGA
>DAITMD010000107.1:0-7527 GCA_036835345.1 Sandarakinorhabdus sp.
CAGGGCAGGCCGGTGACCGGATCAAGATAGCGCGGATAGAGCAGCAGCGCGGCGGCCACCAGCTCGTCAAGACTGCGCCGCGCCGTGCGCCGCGCCGGCACCGGCCCGCGATCGGTGGTTAGACCCCAGCCGGCGTAAAAGGGCACGCCGTGCACCGTCACCCGCTTGTCGCGCATCAGCGCCTCGAAACCGGCGAGCGAGCTGTTGACGTGCAGTTCATCGACCATCGCGATCAGGGCCGCCATGGGCACATCGGTTTCGATATGATCGGCCAGCGCGGCGCCGTCCGCTGCTGCAATCACCCCCTTGCGGTGCCCGGCCAGCACATCGGGGTGCGGCTTGTAGATCACAAATGCGCCGGGTCCGGCTTCGGCGCGGGCCCGGCGCAGCAGTTCAAGATTTGATGGCAGCGCCCCGCCGCTGGTGACCGCGCGATCATCCTCCACCTGCCCCGGCACCAGCACATGGTGCCGGTCGCCGCCGGGCCGAGGCAGCGGCGCGGCCGGCCCGCGTTCATATTTGGACAGGCCGCCGGCCACGATGGCAGCGCGCAAGGCAGCAGCGCGCGCCAGCAGCGGCGGTGCAAAATCACCGTGCTGCAGAAACTGTTCCAGCATGCTGGGCCGGGTTGGATCGAAATGCACGCCATTGCCATCGACAATCAGCGACAGCGGCGGCACGCAATCGGCGCCAAGCCCGGCAGACCGGATGAACCCGTCCTCCACCTCCAGTAGTGGTGGCTGCTGACGGGCGAGTGCCCGGTGCTGCGCGGCCGACAGGCGGGCGCGCCAGACAGCAACCTGCTGATCCGCCCGCAGGGCCGGCAGCTGCCCGCGCCCGGTGAACGGCACCGGCGCCCCGCCCCATAGCAGCGGCTGCGCCGTGGGCCGTTTCCAGTGCGCAAAGCCCAGCGCCGCCGCGATCGGCCGGTTGGCATCGATCAGCTGCCGCCAGAAGCCGCAGAGCGCAATGGCCTGATCAAGGCCGATGTCGCTGCCGCTGAACGGATCAAGCCAGCGCCAGCGGCCCAGATATTGTGCTGCCAGTGCCGCAATGGCGGCCCCTGATGGCGCTGCCTCGCTGCCCGCCTCCACCACATCACTGCCAGCCGCCACTGCCAGCAGGATGCGCGCGTCGCCGGGCGGCAATCGCACCTGTGCCGCGCCGGCCAGCAGGTGCCAAGGATCGGCGCGTTCTGGCCATGCCACGGCACCGGCGGCGCGCGGCGCGCCCGTGCCATCCAGCAGATAGGGCTGGCCGGGCAGGCCCGGCTGCGCTCCCCAATAACACCCGCCCACCCGGCTTGCCGCCAGCGCAGCCAGCACCGCCGGCAGATCGGGCGCGGCGCCTTCGCCGGGCACGGCAAAGGCCGGCGCACGGGCCCCCGGAAAGGGCGGAATGGCCAGCAGCGGGCGCATCAGCCCAGCGCAGCAATCGCCAGCAATTGGCGCATCAGGCCGGGCAGCATATCCAGCGGCACCATGTTCGGCCCGTCTGAAAGGGCGTTTTCCGGATCCGGGTGTGTTTCCATGAACAGGCCGTCAACGCCGACCGCGACAGCGGCACGGGCCAGCGGCGCCACAAACTGGCGCTGCCCCAGGGAGCGGTCGCCGCCGCCGCCCGGCAACTGAACGCTATGGGTGGCATCAAACACCACCGGACAGCCCATGTCGCGCATGATGACCAGGCTGCGCATATCGACCACCAGATTGTTGTAGCCAAAGCTGGAACCGCGTTCGCACAGCATGATCCCGGCCGTGCCGCCATCGCCGGCCGCGGCGCGCGCCTTGCCCAGCACGGCGGCCATATCGGCGGGGGCCATGAACTGTGCCTTCTTGATGTTGACCGGCCGGCCGCTGGCTGCCGCTGCCATGATGAGATCGGTCTGCCGGGCAAGGAAGGCCGGTGTCTGCAGCATGTCGACAACTTCGGCGACGGCCGGCACCTGATCGGGCAGATGCACGTCGGTCAGCACCGGCAGGCCGGTTTCCTGCCGCACGCGTTCCAGCACCCGCAGGCCTTCGTGCAGGCCATGGCCGCGAAAGCCGTTCACCGATGTGCGGTTGGCCTTGTCGAAACTGGCCTTGAAGATCACCGGAACGCCCAATTGCACGCTCATCGCCTTCAAGCGTTCGGCGATGGTCAGGCACAGCGCCTCGCTTTCGATGACGCACGGCCCGGCAATCAGGAACGG
The DNA here is from genome assembly GCA_036835345.1 of Sandarakinorhabdus sp. GTDB lineage: Bacteria > Pseudomonadota > Alphaproteobacteria > Sphingomonadales > Sphingomonadaceae > Sandarakinorhabdus. The sequence continues at coordinate 2,195 of DAITMD010000107.1, forward strand.
TGGCGCGCCGGGCGCGCGAATGAAGGCTGGCAGCATCAGAGGGTCTCCATGTCTGCCCGCACCGCCAGTTGCGCTTCGATCAGTGGCACGTCCTGCGGATTGTTCAGCTCGATCATCTCCCACGGCGGGGATGCGCACAGGGCCACGCCAACCGGCAGACCGGACTCCAGAAAGCGCAGCTGTTCAAGCCCTTCCTGCAGTTCCAGCGGCGACGGGGCGGCGGCGGCATAGGCGGCCAGCGCCGGCGGCCGATAGGCATAGAGCCCGACATGCAGCAGCACGGGCTGCGCCGGCACCGCACCGGGAGCGATATGCGGGATGATTGACTTTGAAAAATAGAGCGCCTGTCCATCCGGGCGGCGCACGCAGGTGGTGCCGCCAACCCGCCCGGCGGCGGCATCTGCCTGCAGGTGGTGCAGCACGGCAGGGCTGGCCGGCACTGCGACTGTGGCCATGGCCAGGCCGTCATCCGCCAGCAGATGGGCCACCACCGCTGTCACCATTTCTGGCGGTGTGAGGGGCGCATCGCCCTGCAAGTTTATCACGATATCGGGCGGCGCGGGCAGCGACGGCAATGCTGCGGCGCAGCGTTCGGTGCCGTTGGCGCAGGCCGGCGATGTCATCACCGCGCTGGCCCCGATGCTGGCGGCCATCGCGGCGATCCGCGCATCGTCGGTGGCGATCACGCAATCGACCGTGCAATCAAGCGCGGCCGGCAGCGCCCGCGCGGCGGCCTGAGCTGCAGCCCAGGTGAACGCCGCGGCCGGGCGCAATATGCCATCGGCACCGCGCAGCGGAGCCAGCGGCTTTGCCGGAAACCGCGTGGAGGCGAACCTGGCCGGCACAATGATCGCGATGCGCGGCGCCGCCACTTCACTGGCCCCAGGGCGGTGTCGCGGCGATATCGTAGATCTGCACGGCGCCCACCGGCCGGCGTGATGCCGAATCGGGCACGACGAACAGCACGGTGATCCGGTGGATCCGCATCATTTCCAGCGCGTCGTGAACGCTGGCCGATTGTTCGATCACCTTGGGCGCCGCCGTCATCACATCGGCAGCGGTGCCGCTGGTGATATCGGTGGGATGGCGGCGCAGATCGCCATCGGTGATGATGCCCACAAGGCAGCCGCTGCCATCCACCACGCCGGTCATGCCCAGGCGCTTTTCCGTCATCGTCATCAATACCTGCGGCATCTGTGTATCGGCCGTCACCAGCGGCAGCTGTTCGCCCTGATGCATGACATCGGCGACCAGGCCAAGGCGGCGGCCGATGTCGCCGCCCGGATGCAGGGCGCGGATATCATCGCCTGTCAGGCCGCGTGCCTGCATCGTGGCCACGGCCAGGGCATCGCCCAGCGCCAGCATCATGGTGGATGACGTGGTGGGCGCCATGCTGGCCGTGCAGGCTTCGGGCACCTGCGGCAGCAGCAGGCAGATATCGGCAGTGCGCATCAGCAGCGATCCGGGATTGCGCGACACGCCGATCAGGCTGACCCCAAGCCGGGCCGCATGGGCATATAGCGGCTGCAGTTCGGCCGTGTCGCCGCTGTTGGAATAGACCAGCAGCACGTCACCGGGCATGACCATGCCGGCATCACCATGGGCTGCTTCGGCGGCATGGACGAAATGCGCCGGCGTGCCGGTGGCGGCCAGTGTGGCGGCAATCTTGCGGGCGATATGGCCGGATTTGCCCATGCCCGACACCACGACCCGCTGCCGGCAGGCCAGGATGGCGGCGACTGCCCGGCCGAAGCTGGCGTCGATCATGGTCTCCAGCCGGCGCAGGCCTTCCGCTTCCAGCGCGATGACGGCGCGGCCGACGGCGAGCGCGGTTTCAGCGCTTGACAGCGCCGCGGCGGCACCGGACGGCTGACGATATGGTTTCACCGCCCGGACATCCCAAAACCCCGGCACAAACGCTGGTTTTCGATCTGGACGGCACGTTGATCGACAGCATCCGCCTGACCTGCGCGATCATAGATTCCATGCTGATGGCGCGCGGTGCGCCGCTGCGGGCCGATCCCGCCACGGCGCGTGCGCACGATGCTGTGGGCGGCGAGGCGATGATTGCTGCCGTCATGGGGCCATATTGCCGCGATCCGGCGGCCGAGATCGCCCAATTCCGGGCGCGGCACGCGGCCTGGCCCACCCCGGCCGATCTGGCCTTTCCGGGCGTGGCCGAAACGCTGGCGCGGCTGGCCGGGGCTGGCCATGTGATGGCAATCTGTTCCAACAAGCCGCAGGCCCTGTGCGAACAGATACTGGCCGATCTGGGTCTGGACCGATTTTTCACCATCATTGTTGGCAGCCGGCCCGACCTGCCGCGCAAACCGGCCGGTGATGCTGCCCGGCTGGCGCTGATGGGGGCCGATGCCCACCGCAGCCTTTATATTGGCGATTCGGCCGTGGATGTCGCCACCGCACGGGCGGCCGGCGTGCCGCTGGCGCTGGCCGGCTGGGGCTATGGGATAGACGATGCCCGTGCAGCAGCGCCAGAAGCCCCGGTGTTCGCCGATATGGCCGCGCTTGGCCGGCATCTTCTGTAGCCGCCGGTTCAGCGCCGGACCGCGCGAATGCGGGTGGCGAGCAGCCGATCCCACATCATTCCCGTGATGGCATAGTTTCCGGTCTGCCGGCCGTGATGATGCTGCATGTGGTTCTGCTTTAGCGCCCGCAGAACCGGGCCGCGCATCGGCCATTGATGGCAGGCATAGTGCAGCAGATCATAACCGACATAGCCGCCGATGAACCCCAGAAACAGCCAGCTTCCCGCCGGGCCGATCAGCGCAACACTTATCGCCCAGATCGCGGCGCCTACCGGCACACTGACGATCGGCGGCATCAGGTTGCGCAGCCGGTCAGTCGGCGCGGCATGATGATTGCCATGCAGAATGAACACGAAGGCGGCCAGGCGCGGTGATCGCGGCTGCCAATGGAACAGGAAGCGGTGCAGGATATATTCGGTGAGCGTCCAGACCAGCACGCCGGCCATCATCAGTGGCACAGCACGTGCAAAAGCAACCGGTGCCGTGCGCCATGCGGCAAACGCGATGCCGGGCAGCAGCACCGCCCACAAAGCGACAAATACCGGTGCCGATATGATCGTTACCAGTTCCAGCCACTGGCTGCGGAACAGCCTGATACGCTGCGGCGGATGGGGGAGCGGCCGGTGCACCCCTGCTCTCAATCCAATGCTGTGGTTGCTGTCAAGCGTCGTTTGCGCCATTGCTGGCGAACTGCGGCGACCCGCCGATTTGTTGCGACGATGCTTATCAATGCTCGCTGTTTATTATTATTTCATCCGGGTTTCGGTTCCGCCTTCCCGCTCACGGCCGGCGCGGTGACGGAGCAAGGGACAGCGGCGGCCTTTGCCGGTTCGCGGGTTCTGGTGACCGGTGCATCAGGCGCGCTTGGCGGTGAACTGGCGCGGCAACTGGCCGCGCCCGGTGTCACCCTGCTGTTGTGGGGGCGCGATCTGCCGCGCCTTGACGCCGCGGCATCGGCCTGCCGCGCCGCCGGCGCGCTGGCCGTTGTCCAGCCGGTTGATCTGGCCGATCTGCCGGCGGCGCTGGCCGCGCTGGCGGCGCAGGATGATGCCGGTGCCATCGATGCGCTGCTTCTGGTGGCCGGCCAGGGCGACATCTGCCCCGCTGATCTTGTGGTGGAACCTGCCGGACAGGTGGCGCGGCAGGTGCAGGTGAACTTTGCTGCGCCCGCGGCTCTGGCGGCGGCCATGGCCGAACGGATGGCAGGGCGTGGGCGCGGCCGCATATTGCTGGTCGGTTCGGCCGCTGCCCATCACGCCCTGCCTTTTGCCGCAAGCTATGCCGGCAGCAAGGCTGGTCTGGCGCGATTTGCCCAAGCGCTGGCCGCAGCGGTGCAGGGCAGCGGCGTGGTGGTGACGCTGGTTTCGCCGGGCTTCATCGCCGCGGACGGATCGGCCAGCAGCGCGCGACCCTTTGCGGTGCCGGTGACGGCGGCTGCCGCGCGCTGCATCGCGGCCCTGGCGCGGGGACAGCGCGATGTCGTCTTCCCATGGCCGTTCCGGCTGTTGCGCTGGCTTGACCGGCTGCTGCCGCGCCCGGTGCGCGATCGGTTGCTGCGCGCGCTGCGTTAACGCAGGCTGGCCAGCAGCAGGTGATGAAGCTCGGCCGGGGTGAGATCGGCCTCAAGGGCAGCACCGCGCTGCGGCTGCCCATCACCATCAAAATGCAGCAGAACATAGGGTGTGTGGCGATCGCCGCCGGGCTGTGACAGGTGGGGAATGCTGGGCCGGTGATCGCCATAGAACAGCAGACTGGCCGGCCGTCCCGGTTTCCCCAGGGCTGCCATCAGATCGGCAAGCATGGTGTCGCTTTGTCGCACCAGCTGCAAATAGGCGCTGCTGGCCCGTTGCCGGCCATGGCCCGGCTCTGGCCGATCGGGCTGCCAAGGGCCATGATTGGCAATGGTGACAGCGAAGATCAGCGCCGGGCCGGATGCGGCCTGGGCCTGAGCGATGATCTGATCGGTGATGGCTGCATCGGCGACATAGCGACCCTCGCGCTGCGCCGATGGCGGAAAATCCGTTTCGCCGATCATCCGCGAGAAGCCCGCGGCGGGCATGATCCGATGGCGCCCATAAAAGCGCAGATCGTGCGGATGAATGAAGATGCTCTGCCAGCCGGGCAATCGCGCCGGCAGCGCGTGGGCGGCCTCGCGAACGGCGGTGAGATAGGGATCGAACCGGCGAAAGCCAAGCTCGGCCTCGCTGCGCCCGAACAACAGCCCATATTCGGTGCGCATCGTATAGGCACCAAAGCCGGGCACCAACAGCCGGCCATGGCAGGCCGCTGCCGCCCGCGCCGCGCCGAGGCCGGGCAGAGCCAGTGCCGGATCGCCGAACAGTTCGGCCGGATCGGCAAAGGATTCGCATTGCACGATGATCACGAGCCGCCTGCCGGCCGGGCCGGAGGACAGCGCGGGCGGCGGCCCGAGAGGCGGATCGGGGTCGGGCGATTGTCGCCAGCGCCACGCGTGCAGCAGCAGCGTGGCAAACAGGCCGTGGCGCTGGATATCGCCATCCACATCAGGCCACCGGGCCAGATCACGCCATGGTGGCAGCGCCAGCAGCTGGCGAAGCGCCAGCAGCGCCGCTGCCAGCAGCGCCAGCCCGGCCAGATGCGGGCCGGGCGCCGGCACGAACAGGGCGGCCATGGTGGCGGCCAGCAGCACGCCTCCGGCGGCCAGCATGATCAATTGCCAGCGATTGAGCGCCGAAAAATAAAATTGCGGGTGCCGCACCAGCGCCCCGGCCAATGCCAGATCCGAAAACAGCAAAGGCTCACCCAGCA
>DAITMD010000108.1:0-2234 GCA_036835345.1 Sandarakinorhabdus sp.
CCGGTGACGATGATCGTGGCGATGTTTTCCCGGGACAGCCTGTCGCGAAGCACGGCAAGGCCATCGCCATCCGGCAGCCCCAGATCGACGATGCACAGATCCGGCGTCTTTTCGCGAACCCGCTGCGCGAAAGTCCGTGAGCCGATGAAGCTCTCGATGACGTGGCCTTCAGCCCGCAAGGCGCGCGCGAAGATGGCGGCGATGTCCGCATCGTCCTCAAGGATGTAGATATGGGCGGCGTCGCGGTCGGTCATCGGGGCAGGGCGGTCCTGGCAAAGCTGTCACGGAAGGCGCGCATCAGCGTGCGGCGGCCGAAGGGTTTCTGCAGGATGCGCAGGTCGGCTGCCGGCTCGCTCAAACCCTCGCGGCCGAAGCCGGTCATCAGGACGATCTTCACATCCGGAAAGTCTTGGGAAATGCGGCGGGCAAGCTCGACGCCGGAATAGGCTCCCGGCATTGCGATGTCGGTGAGCACGAGCGCGATTTCCCTGACGCTCTGAAGCAGCTCGAATGCTTCCGGGGCGCTGCGCGCCTCGATCAGCCGGCAGCCCATCCCGACGAGATCGCGGCGCAGGACGCTGCGGACCTCGCTGTCGTCGTCCACCAGAAGAACGAGACCGGATGTCAGCTCCTTGGGAAGCTGTCCCATCGGTTCCTCGATCGCGGGCGCGCCGGCCTCGCAGGCGGGCAGCAGGAGCGTGAACTCCGAGCCCCCGTGCTCGCGGCTCTCCAGCCGGACAATCCCTTGAGAGTCTTGCGCGAAACGCTGGACGAGGGTCAGCCCGAGCCCGGAGCGGTCGTGATTGTCCTTGGTGGAAAAGAACGGATCGAACGCCTTGTCCATGGTGGCGCTGCTCATGCCGATGCCATTATCGGCAATGCGGACCTTGATATAGTCGCCGGTTCTGACGCCGAGGTCCGCCGCCTCGTCTTCGGGGACGGCTTGCCGGGAAACGCTGATGTCGATGCGGCCATCGGCGCTGAGGGCATCGCGGGCATTGACGGCGAGATTGAGGAGGCTGGTCTCGAACTGGGCCGGATCGACAAAGGCGAAGCAGGCCGTGTCCGCCGCATTCACGCTGATCCGGGCATCGTCGGGGAGCGACGGCTTGACCAGCCGCGCGATATTATGCGCCGTTTCGGCGATGTCGACCGGCGAGGGCTCCAGCGGATGGCGGCGCGCAACAGCGAGCAACCGCCGTGTCAGGTCGGCCCCGCGCCGTGCCGCGCGGATGGCCGGCTCCAGCATTTCCTGCCGCAGCTCCGGCTCGACATGCGGCTCCAGCGGCTTGAGATTGCCGAGAATGACCGTGAGCAGATTGTTGAAATCATGGGCGATGCCGGAGGAAAGCTGGCCAAGCGCCTCCATCTTCTGCGCGCGGAGAAGGGCGGCGGCTGCCTGCTTCTGCCGGGTCACATTGATGGTCAGGACGTAAAAGCCGTTGCCGCCCGAGCCAATGATCAACAGCCGCTTGCCAGCCACCGGGCCAAGCCGGTTGAGGTAGCTGAGCGTTTCGCGCCAGGTGATCATCATGGTGGCCGCAGCGGGATCCGTGCCCGGCGGCAACACGCGGTTGATGGTGTGCGGCTGCCAATCCGCGTCTGCCGCGCCATCATCGCGCATGGCAGCGAAATCGCGCGCCAGGCCCAGTTCGGCAAAGCCGCCCCAGTAAGCCGCGCAGCCATCTGTGGCCGGCGCGCCGGTGCGGGTGATCAGGTCGCCCACCTTCAGGTTGCGCACCTTGCCCCCCACCTCAAGCACGCGGCCGATGGCTTCGTGGCCAAGGATCAGCGGATAGCTGATGCCCGGGATCGGCAGCTCACCGTCCACCAAGTGGCGGTCGGTGGCGGCGCAGATGCCGCCGAACAATTGCTGTGTCAGAACTTCATAGGGGCCCGGCACCGGATCCGACAGGGTGCGGACCACCAGCGTTTTCGGGCGTTCAACAATAACAGCGCGCATATCCTGTGTCCTCAGACCGGGCCGGCAGCCGGCGTTCCGGCATAGGGGCGCCCAAATGGCAGGGCAAAAGGTTCATCATGGGGACGGAAGGGCACCATCGCGGCGATTTCGTCCAGCCGGGCAAGCAGGTCGGCGGGCAGCGGTCCCTTGGCCACGGCGTCGACATTCCCGTCCACTTCCTCGACGCTGCGCGCGCCCATCAGGATGGTGGAAATGCGCTGGTCCGACAGCAGGAAACGCAGGGACAATTCCGGCAGCGCAATGCCCACTT
>DAITMD010000108.1:2244-7513 GCA_036835345.1 Sandarakinorhabdus sp.
GTCCACCAGCGCATAAAGCCTGCGGAATTGCTCGCGGCGCGGCTTCGACAGCCAGGCGGCGCTTTCCACCTCCTCACGCCAGATGCGGGCCAGCGCGCCCTGCTGCAACGGCGATCCGGCCACGATGCCCATGCCCTGTTCAGCGGCAGCCGGGATCACTTCGTGCCAGGCTTCGCGCCACAACAGGCTGGTGTTGAAGGCCGTCAGCACCACATCGAACTTGCCGGTGCGGATGAGTCGCGCCATGTCATAGGCAGTGGTGCCGCCCAGGCCGGCGAAGCGGATGCGGCCTTCGCCCTTCAGGCGTTCGATCACGTCCATCACCGGGCCGCGCGCCTCGTCCATGGCGTCCCACCAGTCGAACTGGCGCGGGCGATCCGGCTCGTGGATCATCAATATGTCGATCTGGTTGCGCCCAAGCAGTCTGCAGCTTGTTTCGAAAGATTCCAGCAGCGCATCGACATCGCGCGGATTGAACGGCTGCGGCCGGGATCCCAGCTTGGTGGACAGAATGAGCGGCGCCGACGTATCGGCCAAAATCCGCCCCAGCACCGCCTCGCTGTCAAGATACATTGGCGCTGTGTCGATGTAGTTCACGCCGCGCGCCTGCGCGTGGTGCACCGCATCCCGGGCGCGGTCAAAGGGGCCGCCGGCCGCCGAAACGAACAAGCCGCCAAGTGACAGCACCCCAACTGACAGGCCAGTGCGGCCGAGCGCGCGGTATTCCATGGTTTGATCCTCCCAGTTTTTATATTTAAATTATCATTTCACACGCGACACGACGCTGCAAGCGCGGATGCGACATTCCCGCGTTCGCCGGGCGGTGCGGCAAATGCGGGTTGCCAGCATGCAAGCCCCATGCTTAGATGGCGGTAAATCGACGTTTCATCAGTGAAGCGCGCCATGGTGGCCAAGGGGAGAGCAGCGGTCATGAAGGCGAAGCCGGCAACGGGCTTCCGGGTCTGCCGTACGGGGCAGATATGATGGGCAGCCAATGGATATTGTCGCGGCGACCGGAAGGCCGTTTGCGCCCCGATATCTTCACGCTTCAGCCGCAGCCGGCGATAAACCAGCCACTGGCGCCCGGAGAGGTTGACGTGGCGCTGCGCCTGTTCCTGTGCGCGCCCACCATGCGCAACTGGATGGATCCGCCCGGCAACAGCCTTTATCCGTCTGTACCGCTGGGCGAGGCCATGTTGGCGCCGGCCGGCGGGCGCATCATTGCCTCCGCCGATCCCGACCGGCCGGTCGGCGCGGACGTCACCTTCTTCGGGCGCTGGCAAAGCCGGATGCGCCTGCCCGGCAGCGAGACCGTTCTGGTGCCGCCACAGCTTAGCCTTGTCGATGCCATGGGTCGCTTCGGCATCAACCCGCTCACTGCCTGGTTCGGCGTCAAACGGGTTGGCCTTTTGCAGGCAGGCGAAACGCTGCTTGTGTCCGGAGCGGCCGGATCGGTGGGCGGTATCGCGGTGCAGCTTGGCAAACTGATCGGCGCCCGCGTGGTCGGCATCGCTGGCGGGCCAGACAAATGTCGCTGGCTCACGGAGGTGGCCGGCGCCGATGCCGCCATCGATTATCGCAGCGAGCGGCTGCGCGACGCCATTTCGCGCACCTGCCCCAGCGGGGTGGATGTGTTTTTCGACAATGTTGGCGGCGACACGCTGGATGCCGCAGTCGATGCGATGAACCGGCTGGGGCGGATCGTGCTGTGCGGGCAGATCGCCGGCTATGATGGCGAAGGCATGCGGGGGCCGGCCAACATGATGCGCCTGATCTACGGCGGCATCACCATGCGCGGCTTCCTGGTTGGGGACTTTGCTGGCGAATGGGAGGCGGCACGCGCAGATCTGGGCGCAAAATATGACTGCGGCGCCATCACCTACCGCGACGATCTGCGTGACGGCTTCGACCAGCTGCCCCGGCATTTCTGCGACCTGTTCGAAGGCCGCAACAACGGCACGCTGCTGGTGATGAGCGATCCGGCAGCGAAGGCGGCGCGCGCATGACTCTGCTGCCCACCGACAATGGCCTGTGGGGCGGCGAACCGGATTCGCCACTGGTCGCCGCGGTGCATCTGTCTGTCCGAGATCTCGTGCGGCGGCGCCTCGCCGCAAGCGGGCTGGATTGGGACGCGTTCGTGGCTGGGCCCATCGATCACGCGATTACCAGGGATGATATCGCCGCCATCGATGCTGCCGTACTGGCAACCGGGCACCGCTATGCCTTTTCGGCCACCATTTCGGCCACCGAGCGGCCCGATGCCTACCAGGGGCTGGCCGCACTTGAAGGCGGCTTTGACCACCCCGACGCACCGTCAGCCCCGCCAGATTCTGAGGGCCGTGCGCTTTGCGGCGTCGGCGACAACGTGGTGCAGGGCGCTACCGACGTGATCGGAATTGCCCGATATGTCCGATCCGCAGCGCAGGTGATCGCGCTGATGGAAAAGGGTGTGCCCGACGGCAGCATTGCCATCATCGACGACAGCGGCGGCACACTGACCGCTCCGATCCTCGACCGTTTTGCCGGGTTGGTGTGCGCCGGCGGCACCGTGCGCTCTCACCTTGGCATCCTGGCCCGCGAACACGGCATCCCCTGCCTTATGAACGTGCGGCTGACCGGCATCTGCGATGGCGACCGTGTCCGGCTGGAAACCAGCGCGCCGGCGCGCACTGCCGATTCCTATCTGTCCGGCACCGAGATGCCGGCCCGTATCTGGAAGCTGCCATGACGCACACTAACCCCGCGCGCCCGGCGGCCGTCGGTTATGCCCAGCTGCTGGAAACCAATCAGCTGATCCAGGCCTGCGGCGACAGCACTTACTGGCTGTGCCTGACCCGCACCGTGCAAGGTTCCAAACTCTATCCGGTGTCCGCCTACATCCTGCTGTCCTATCTGAATGCCTTTTACCGTTATCCCAGCCTGATCCGGAAGGTGGAAGCGGTGATGCCGGCGGAGGCCATTGCCGATCGCGCCCGCCAGATGGGGGTGAAGGCGCAGAACAGTTCCATTGGCTGGGCGCTGCCCTGCTTCTACTTGCTGGGCCGCGAGTATCTGATCAATCTGGGGCTGCTGCGCCCGCAGGACGCAACGGAAGACGTGATCACGGTGATGGACTTCTGGAAGCGGTTTCAGCTTTCATGGCACCGCAATGATGGCCACCTGACCAACGCCGATTATGGGCAGCGTGCGCAGATCCTTACCCACGACGCCGTGCAGCGCTTTTCCGGCGAAATGCACAAGGTAACGCCGGGCGACGCACTGTCCGTGGCGGCACAGCGTTTTCTTGCCACCGTTTCGCAATATGGCTTTCTGGTCAGCGCCGAAAGCCGCATCAGTCTGACCAATTCCGGGCCCTATCGGCTTGATGTAGAACGGCAATTGCTGATGCGCGATTTCATGGATCTCGCCGAGACCTCGCTGCCGTGGCTGGATGATGTGGCTGCCGACATGCCGTTCAACAATCTCACCGTGGCGATGGAGGCAACCGGCTGCCATTTCCACCTTGTCGATGACTGGGGCAGTTTTGAAGCGACGCCGGAGTTCACCTCCGACCGCTTGACCGGCATCGGGCTGTATACGTCCGACACCTTGAGCCAGGGCCATGTGCCGGTAGGCATGGACAGCCCGGAAACCCTGGCCGCCATGCTGCACGACCTGTCGGACAAGGCAAAGGCGGCGACCGACCGGCTGTGGCTGCGCATGGCCGGCTGGAGCCGCGACCAGCTGATCGATGCCGGCGCCATTGCCTATTATGCGATCGCCAAGGATCTGGCCCACATCGCCGGCGTGTTCGACCCGGCGGACTGGCTGGAAATCGATCCGCGCGCCGAGCGGTTCCGGCCCATCCTGTCGGACGAATATGCCGACGGCGCGCTTGGCGAACTGGTCGGCAGCCTGACACTGCCCAGCCAGCAGACCGCGCCGCACGGCATGATGAAATGGTCGGACAAACCGGTCCGCGTGCTCACCCCACTGCCGCTTTCTGTTCTGAACGGCGCCGCGTTCCTGCCCAGGGTTGCCCCGCCAATGCCAGGGAGCAGCCATCTGCCGCCCAAGAACGACCGGTATCGCACCACGCAGGGCGTGCTTGGCCTTGCACAGTATAACGATGCCGCGCGCAAGTTCGTGCCGGCCAGCTGCCACCCGGACGAAAATTTCCGCTGCGAAACGGTCCGCGCCTGGCCGGGCTGCCAATCATGAGCCAGATCGGCGATCTGATCGCGCGCGCCGCCCGCCAGTTCGGCGGCAAGCCCTGCCTGGTGGAAGGCGACCGGGTGGTGAGCTTTTCGGATTTCGACCGTCTCACCAACCGGTTCGCCAATGCCATGCAGGCGCTGGGCCTTGCGCATGGTGACCGCGTTGGCGTGCTGCTGCCCAATGGCATTGATTGCCTTGTTGCCTATTACGGATTGGCCAAAGCCGGGCTGGTGCGCGTTAGCCTGAACAGTCGCGACACGCAGGCCGATCTGCGGTTCAAGCTGGCCGAAGTGGGTGCGCGCGCCGTGCTGGTGGGCGAAGCCGCGCCTGATCTGGGCGTGGAGACGATGCTGCCGCCTGACCGGTTGCAAGCCCTGCTCGCGACGGCCAACTATGCTGGACCCGGTATCCAGCGCGGCCTTGATGAACCCTATCGGCTTGGCTTCACGGGCGGGACCACGGGCCGTCCCAAGGCGGTGACGCTGACCGAGCGCGGCGAACTGGCGGAGCTGTCGGCCTTCCTGACCGACCTGGTCCCCGATATTGGCCCGGATGATCGCTTCCTGCACGCAGCGCCAATCGCCCATGCCTCTGGCGCGTTCTTCCTGCCGGCGCTGGTGCGCGGCGCCACGTCGCTGGTAATGGCCAAATATGATCCGGCCAGCTTCATCACGCTGGCTGCTGCCAGCCGCGCCAGCATGACCTTCCTGGTGCCCACCATGCTGGCCCTTCTGTTGGAAGAGCCGGCGCTGGCCGGCGCCGGTCTGGCGCTGCGGCGCATCGCTTATGGTGCCTCCCCGCTGGCGCCGTCTGTCTATGCGCGGGCCGAGCAGCGGTTCGGGCCGATCTTTGCGCAGACCTATGGCCAGGCAGAATCGCCGATGGTCATCACTTGCCTGAAACCGGACGAGCACAGCCGTGCGGGATCGTGCGGGCGGCCCTTCACGCTGGCGCAGGTGGCCGTGATGGACGACCATGGCCAGCTGCTGCCGCCGGGCGGCGTGGGCGAAATCGTGGTGAAGGGGCCGCAGCTGATGGCCCGCTACTGGAACCGGCCAGAGGCGACCGCAGC
>DAITMD010000109.1:0-7462 GCA_036835345.1 Sandarakinorhabdus sp.
ATAAAAAGGGCTTCAAGCCCGATGGCACCGGCAAGCTGCATCTTTATGCCTATGGCGCCTATGGCATCCCGGCCATGCCCGGATTTTCGGCCAATCGCCTGTCGCTGCTGGATCGCGGCATGGCCTTTGCCATCGCGCAGATCAGGGGCGGCGATGATCTGGGCTATGGGTGGTATCTGGATGGCAAGCTGGCCAAGCGCACCAACACGTTCAACGATTTCGTCGATGCGGCGCGGGGCCTGAACAAGGCGGGCTGGGCCGCGCCGGGCATGATCTCCGCCAGCGGCGGCTCGGCTGGCGGTGAGCTGATGGGCGCGGTTGTCAATCAGGCACCCGAACTGTTCCGCGCCGTGGTGGCGCATGTGCCGTTCGTCGATGTGCTCAACACCATGCTGGATGAAAGCCTGCCCTTGACGCCGGGCGAATGGCCGGAATGGGGCAACCCGATCACCAGCAAGGCCGATTTTGAACTGATCCGCTCCTACTCGCCCTATGATCAGGTGCGGCCCCAGGCCTATCCGCCGATGATGGTCACTGCCGGGCTGAACGATCCGCGGGTCACCTATTGGGAACCGGCCAAATGGGTGGCCAAACTCAGGGCAACCAAGACCGACAGCAATCCGCTGATCTTCAAGACCAACATGGGCGCCGGCCACGGCGGCAAATCCGGGCGCTTCGCGGCGCTGGAGGAGCTGGCGGAGGAGTATAGCTTCATCCTCGGCCAGTTCGGGCTTGCAAAGTGACCAAGGCGTTGTCTCATTGGCCAGACGCCCCTATATTGCGCTGTGCAAGGAGGACATGATGTCGGCAAAGCTAGACGAAGCCATCCAGACCAACACGGCGAGCACGATCGTTCTTGACGTGATCGACCGGGCGCAGTTCAAATTGCGCCAGGCCATGCTGCTGCCTGATGATAATCCACTTCGCGAAACCCTCGTGCGCGAGGTGCAGACCCTGCGCGACGAAGCACAGATGCTCAGCGAACGCTTCAATCTCGCCAAGAAGTAAGGCCGGTGCCGGCCGACCTGCAAAGCCTTGAGCAGGAGTTGAATGCCTTGCGTGCTCCGGCGGCGCAGGCGGCACAAATCTCACAAAAGCAGATCGATGAAGATCGGCGCTGGATTGCGCGGCTTGTGCTGTGGACATTTGCTCTGGCCAGCGGCACCGTGCTGATCGCCACGCCGCTGCTGGCCTGGTTCAAGGGTGATATCTGGGCCGATACGTCAAAAGCCATGCTGGCCGTGGTGGCACAGGTGTTGCTGCCGGTCGTCACACTGGTGATCGGATTCTACTTTCGCAACGAGCAGCGCTAGGTTCACCCGCGCATCAGGTTGAACAGATGCACCGCCGCGATCAACGCGGTGGCCACGCCGCCGAATGCCAGCCCGTTCCACGGAATATGCGCGTGCCACGCCAGCGGCGCGCGATTGCGGGCCAGCCCGCCCACACCGCCGGCCAGCGCGCTCGCCAGCCCCAGCGCCAGCATCAGCCATGTCGTTTCGGCGTCCATCGGCCACGCTTTGGCAGGCAGTTCAGCGTGGGGCAATGATGCGTCTTGCAGGGGACTGGCCGCAGGTTTACCCACAGAGCGATTGTCCCCGGGGAGAAACACCATGATCCGCAGCCTTGCCATCACTGCCGCCCTTGCGATTTCCGCCCTGTCCGCGCCGGCCATCGCCGCCGGCCCGATCGATGATGCCATCGCCGGTGCCTGGCGCAGCGATGCCGCCAAGGCGCGCGACCAATATCGTCGCCCGGCGCAAACGCTGGCCTTTTTCGGCGTGAAGCCCGGCCAGACCGTGGTGGAAATCTCCCCCGGCGGCGGCTGGTACACCGAAATCCTGGCACCGGCGATGAAGGGTAATGGCAAATATGTCGCCGCGCTGGCCAATCCGCTGGCGTCCGTCAATGCCGCCAAGAGCGTCGAGAGCTTCAAGGCCAAATATGCCGACAAGGCCATGTATGGCGATATCGGCATCGGCGTGTTCGGCAAGGGTGTGGAAGAAATCGTCGCGCCGGGCAGCGCCGATGTGGTGCTCACCTTCCGCAACGTCCACAACTGGCACATGGCCGATTTCGATCAGGCGGCGTTCAACGCCTTCTTCAAGGCGCTGAAGCCGGGCGGCACGCTGGGCGTGGTTGAACACCGCCTGCCGGAATCGCGCCCCGATGCCGATATGAAGAAGAGCGGCTACATGAAGGCCAGCTATGTCAAGGCGCTGGCTGCCAAGGCCGGTTTCAAACTGGTCAGCGAATCCAGCGTCAACGCCAATCCCAAGGACAAGGCCGATTATCCCAAGGGCGTGTGGACTCTGCCGCCCACCTTCACCGAAGGCGAGGCCGACAAGGCCAGATATGCGGCCATCGGCGAGTCTGACCGGATGACGCTGAAGTTTGAAAAGCCCAGCATGTAACAGGCGGCGGCTGACCGGGTGGCGGCTCAGGCGAATCGCCGCACCGCGGTAACCGCGCTGCCCCGCGCGGTCACGTCGGCCAGCGGTTCCACCACCACCGCCATCCAGTGGGCATTGGCGTGACACAGGCGGTCACCGTCCAGCAGCAGGCCCACATGGCCGGGGAAGAAGATCAGGTCTCCCGGTGCGCGGGCGGCCATGGCCACAGCTTCCCCCTGCTCGGCCTGCAGATCGCTGTCCCGGCGCAGGGCAAAGCCCTCCGCCGCCAGCGCTGCCTGCACCAGGCCGGAACAATCCACCCCGTCCGGCGTGCGCCCGCCCCATAAATAGGGCGCGCCGATGAACAGCTCTGCCGCCGCAAACCGGTGTTTTGGCGGTGCGTCCACATGCCGGCGGTGCACGCAGCCGCCGCTCGCCAGTGCCAGAAAATCACCGTCCCACACGCCGCCGATCTGCGCGCCGAACGGCAGTTCGTGCAGCACGGCGGCCTTGATGCTGGCCGCCGAAAACACTGGTGCGCGCCGGGCGGTGATGCGGCGCGATGGCGCGTCCGCCGGCAGCGCCAGCCCGGCCAGCGGTGCCCAGCCGATATAGCGATCATGGCTGCACCGCCCCAGCGCAAAGCCGTCCTTCACATCGACGATCTCGAAGCCCTCGCCCAGCAGCAGCTCGCTCACCGCAGTGGCTGCCGGGTCCGGCGCATCGCGAATCGGCAAGCGCGGGGCGGTGCACACCAGCGCGCGCGGCTCGACATAGCGCATCGCGCTGATATCGCCGGCCAGCGCCCGCTCCACCACATCCGGCCCGGCGAACCATTCGCGCGGTTCAAACCGGCGGGCCGGGCCTTTCAATGCCCAGCTCATGCGTAACGGCTCCGCAGCACCGCCCACGCCGCCCGCAGGCCCAAAGCCTCACCGCCTTTGGGCCGGCCGGGGCGCGGCGCGCTGTTCCAGGCGAATGTATCCAGATGCGCCCACGGCGTGGTGGCCGGCACAAAGCGTTCCAGGAACAGCGCTGCCGTGATCGCGCCGGCCAATCCGCCCTCGGCACTGTTGACCATATCGGCAATCGGGCTTTTCAGCATGTCGTGGTAGGGGGCCCACAGCGGCAGCCGCCACAGCGGATCGTCCACGGCGGCCCCCGCCGCCGTCAGCTCGGCGGCCAGCGCATCATCATTGGCAAACAGCGCCGGCAATTGCGGCCCCAGCGCCACCCGCGCCGCGCCCGTCAATGTCGCGAAATCCAGGATCAGCTCCGGCTCCTTCTCCACCGCCAGTGCCAACGCGTCACACAGCACCAGCCGGCCTTCGGCGTCGGTGTTGGTGATTTCCACGGTCTTGCCGGCGCGGGTGGCGATCACGTCGCCGGGCCGCAAGGCATTGCCGGAGATGGCATTTTCCGCTGCCGGGATGATCAGGTGAAGGCAAACGCGCAGCTGCGCCGCCATCACCAGCCGGGCCAGCGCCAGCGCATGGGCCGCGCCGCCCATGTCCTTCTTCATCAGCGCCATGCCGGCGCCCGATTTGATGTTCAGTCCGCCGCTGTCAAAGGTGATGCCCTTGCCGATGATGGCGATGCGCGGGTGGGCGCTGTTGCCCCACACCGCTTCGATCAGGCGCGGGGCTTCGGTGGCGGCGCGGCCCACGGCGTGGATGGCGGGGAAATTCTGCTCGATCAGCGCCTCGCCCTTGATCACGCTCACGGCCGCGCCAAACGGCTTCACTGCATCAATCACCGCCTGCGCCAGCGCGCCCGGCCCCATGTCGCTGGCCGGCGTGTCGATCAGGTCGCGCACCAGCGCCTGTGCCTGTGCCTCGGCCTCCGCTGCCGGGATCGCCGTCAGGCTGGCCGTGGTCAGCACCCGCACGCCCTGCGCTTCGGCGCGGCGATAGCGGCTGAACCGATGCTGCGCCAGGCACCAGCCCAGCCCGGCCTGCCCCAATTCGCCGTCCAGCGCATAGCGTCCGGCCGGCAGCCGCGTCGCCGCCGCCGCCAGCGCCCATGGTCCCAGCGGCCCGGCGGGAACCCCGGCCAGCGCCAGCCAGTCCGCCGGGCCGTCGCCGGGAATCATCGCCACCGAATCCGCAGCCGCAGTGAACCCCTGTGCTGCCACGGCGATGCGCGCCCGCTCTCCCTGACCGGTCAGCCAGGCTGCAAGGCCATCACTGGTCAGGGTGATCAGCGCCGTCGCCGGCTGGCCATCGGCTGGCACCAGCAATCCAGCGAGTGCACTCATGCCGGCACTCCGAACAGATCGGTCTCGTCGGCATCCTCGATGGTCACTGCAATGATATCGCCGGGCTTCACGCCGCTGCAGCCACGCAGCTGCACCATGCCATCGATCTCCGGCGCATCATATTTGCTGCGCCCCGAAGCGCCGCCATCGTCGTCCACCTCGTCGATCAGCACGTCCAGCGTCCGCCCGACTTTGCGCGCCAGCCGCGCTTCGGAAATCTGCGCCTGCCGCGCCATGAAGCGGTGCCAGCGTTCTTCCTTCACCTCTTCCGGCACGGCCCCCGGCAGCGCATTGGCCTGCGCGCCCGCCACCGCCTCATATTTGAAACAGCCGGCCCGGTCGATCTGGGCCGCAGTCATCCAGTCAAGCAGATACTGGAAATCGTCCTCGGTCTCGCCGGGGAAGCCGACGATGAAGGTGGAGCGGATGGCCAGATCGGGCACCGCCGCGCGCCAACGGCCGATCCGTTCCAGCACCCTGGCTTCGTTCGCCGGCCGCTTCATCGCCTTCAGCACCGATGGCGCGGCATGCTGAAACGGAATGTCGAGATAGGGCAGGATCAGCCCCTCGGCCATCAGCGGGATCAGATCATCCACATGTGGGTAGGGATAGACATAGTGCAGCCGCACCCACGCCCCCAGCTGGCCCAGTTCGCGCGCCAGATCGGTGATGTGGGCCCGGCGCTCCACGCCGCCCAGCGTGGACGCCGCGTGCTTCAGGTCAACGCCATAGGCCGATGTGTCCTGACTGATGATCAGCAGTTCCTTCGCCCCGGCCTGCACCAGCGCGCCGGCTTCGCGGATGATCGCGGCCGGCGGCCGGCTGGCCAGCCGCCCGCGCAAGCTGGGTATGATGCAGAAGGCGCAGCTGTGATTGCAGCCTTCGGAAATCTTCACATAGGCATAATGGCGCGGCGTCAGCTTCAGCCCGGCATCGGGCACCAGATCGACGAACGCCGAAGCCGGCTTGGGCGCGGCGGCATGCACGGCGCTCACCACCTGATCATAGGCTTGCGGGCCGGTAACGGCCAACACGGCGGGAAAGCGCGCGCGGATGGCATCGGCTTCACCGCCCATGCAGCCGGTCACGATCACCTTGCCGTTTTCGGCGATGGCCTCCCCGATCGCTTCCAGGCTTTCGGCCTTGGCGCTGTCCAGGAAGCCGCAGGTATTCACGATCACCACATCGGCGCCGCCATAATCGCCCGACAGCGCATAGCCATCGGCCCTGAGCCGGGTGAGAATCCGTTCGGAATCGACCAGCGCCTTGGGGCAGCCCAGCGACACCATTCCAACGCGGGGAGCGGCAAGCACATTCATCGCGCCGGCCCTGCTATGAAACGGGCTGGCGCGCAAGCCTTACCGGCCGCCAAGCAGCTTCACCGGATCAACCGGCGATCGCCCCTGCCGCAGTTCGAAATGCAGCTGCGGCTCGCTCACCGCGCCGGTCTGCCCGGCGCGCGCGATCACTTCGCCGGCCTTCACCCGCGCACCGCGCGCCACCAGCAGCGCCTCGTTGTGGCCATAGGCGCTCACCCAGCCGCCGGCGTGCTTGATCAGCAGCAGATTGCCAAAGCCGGCAATGGCATCGCCGGCATAGGCCACCACGCCGTCCCCGGCGGCCCGCACCGGCTCCCCGGCAGTGGCCTTCAGATTGACGCCATCGTTGAAGCGTCCGCCCGGCTTGGGCCCAAAGCCGGAGATCACCCGCCCCGGCACCGGCCAGCGCCAGCGCGGAACATCGCCGCTGATGCCGGGCAGCGGGGCAGGCGCATCCTCTGCCGGCTGAGCCGCGGCGGGCGCGCCGCTGGCGGCCGGCTGGCCGCCGGTCACGACATCATCGATGCTGATATCGAATGCGCGCGCCCGGCTTTCCAAAGTCGGTGCCTGTGCAACTGTCGCGGGCGCTGACAGGCGCAGCCGCTGGCCCACCTGCAGCAGGAACGGCTCGCTCAGGCCATTCAGGGCAATCAGGTCACGCCACGGCAGGCCATAGGCGCGGGCGATGGCAATGCCGGTCTCGCCATATTTCACCACATGGAACCGCCCCTGCGGCGTTTCCACCGCCGCCGGCACCACCCGCCGCGCCACCCAGTCGGTCTTTGGCGCGGCTGCGGGTTTGGCCGGCTGCGGCCGCGCCGTGGCAGCGGGCGCGGCCGGGCGGCTGACGGTCGGCGCCGGGCGGCCCACGATATCGCGCGTGCTGCGGCCACCCGAACAGGCGGCCAGCAGCAGCGCAAGCAGCAGCGCGGCGGGGGCAGCCGCCCGCCGCATCAGCGCTCTGCCAGATCCGCCAGCGCCGCCTTCAGCCGCGCCATGGACTGGTAATGGGTCATGTCCAGATGCAGCGGCGTCACCGAAATGCAGGCCTCGTGCATCGCCTTCAGATCGGTTTCATGGCCGGGGGCCGGCTTTTCCTTGCCAAAGCCATGCCAGTAATAGGGAAAGCCGCGCGGATCGGTGCGCTTCACCAGGTGGATATTGCCGTAATCGCGGAAGCCCTGTTCCGTCACCCGCACGCCGCGCACTGCATCGGCAGCCACCGGCGGGAAATTGATGTTGATCAGCACACCGTCCGGCCAATCCGTGGCAATCACCCGGCGGATCACCCCGGCACCGTGCGCCGCCGCGCAGGAAAAATCCTCCATGCCGGCGGTATAATCGGCCAGCACCTGCGACAGTGCCACCGAACGCACCCCCGCCAGACAGCCCTCCATCGCGGCCGACACGGTACCGCTATAGGTCACATCCTCGGCCAGATTGCCGCCGCGATTGACGCCCGACAGGATCAGATCGGGCTTGCCGTCCTCCAG
>DAITMD010000110.1:0-7318 GCA_036835345.1 Sandarakinorhabdus sp.
CAATTCGCATCCAGCCACGCCCGGGTTTCGCTGCGGAAAGTTTCAAGATCGGCCATGGCCTGTCTCCCACTGGAATTATCCTTGGGGCCTCTTATGGTGCCGCCGCGCGCCGGCGCAAAGCTGGCAGATGATGTAGAGGCATGATGCTCCCCGATATTATCATGGCCGCGGTTGATTTCACCGCCCTGCCGGTGCGGCCCGAGGCGTTCACCATCCCGGCCTTCACCCTGGCCGGCAGCGAATGGGGCCCGTTCGCGCTGCGCTGGTACAGCCTGGCCTATATCGGCGGCATCGTGGCGGCGTGGTGGCTGCTCACGCGCATGATCCGCCTGCCGGTGCCGCCACTGGATCAGCCGCGGCTGGACGATTTCATCACCTGGGCCACGCTGGGCGTGATCGGCGGCGGCCGGCTGGGCTATGTCTTCTTCTACAACCCGGACAAATATCTGGCCGATCCGATGGAGATCTTGCGGCTCTGGGATGGCGGCATGAGCTTTCACGGCGGCTGCTTCGGGGTGGTGGCCGCCTGCTTCCTGCACGGCTGGGCGGCGCGCTATTCCGGGCTGCGGCTGCTGGATTTCGTCGCCACCGTCACTCCCATCGGGCTGGGGCTGGGGCGGCTGGCCAATTTCGTCAATGGCGAATTGTGGGGCCGGCCCACCGGCAGCGATTGGGGCATCATCTTCCCCGATGCCGGGCCGGAGCCGCGCCACCCCAGCCAGCTGTATGAAGCGGCGCTGGAAGGCGGGGTTCTGCTGATCATCCTCAGCGTGCTGTTCTGGCGCACCGGTGCGCGGCTGCGGCCGGGCCTGCTGACGGGCGTGTTCGCTCTGGGCTATGGATGCTCGCGCTACATCATTGAAAATTATCGCGAGCCGGACCGGCAGCTGGGCATATTGCAGTCCGGCCTGACGATGGGGCAGACGCTCACCCTGCCGATGTTGCTGCTGGGCACGCTGCTGATCATCACCGCGCTGCTCCGCAGGCCCGTTTCGGCGTGAGGCGCTTTGCGTGAGCCTGGCGGCCACATTGGCAGCCCGCATCGCCGCCGAAGGACCGCTGCGGCTGGATCACTGGATGGCCGCCTGCAACGCGGCCTATTATGGCGGCGAAGACCCGCTGGGCCGCGATTTCACCACCGCACCGGAAATCAGCCAGATGTTCGGCGAAATGATCGGCGGCTGGGTGGGCGATCTGTGGCTGCGTGCCGGCAAACCCCTGTTTCATCTGGTCGAACTGGGGCCTGGCCACGGCACCCTGCTGGCCGATGCGCTGCGGGTGGTGCAGCGTCTGCCCGGCCTGCCCGATGCGGTGCAGCTGCAGCTCGTTGAAACCAGCCTGCCGCTGCGCAGCCTGCAACGCCGCCGCCTTGCCGACTGGCCGGCGCATTGGCACGAACGCATAGACCAGCTGCCAGCCGACCGCCCGCTGATCGTCATCGCCAACGAATTTTTCGATGCGCTGCCCGTCCGCCAGCGCCGCGCCGGGCGCGAATTGTTCGTTGGCCATCACGGCGGCCAGTTCGGCCCGGTCTGGCAGGACAGCCCCGGCGCGGATGCCGAATGGAGCGAGGCCGGCGCGGCGATTGCCGCTGCGCTGGCGCAGCGTATCGCGGCACAGGGCGGCGCGGCGCTGATCATCGATTATGGCCACAGCGGCAACAGCGCCGCTGCCCCCGACACGCTGCAGGCAGTGCGCGGCGGGCAGCGGGTCAGCCCGTTCCTGCATCCGGGCGAACATGATCTGACCGCGCATGTCGACTTTTCGGCGCTGGCGGGTGCAACGCGCAGCGCCGGACTTGCCGTGCACGGCCCGCTGGCGCAGGGCGCGCTGCTGGGCGCGCTGGGCATAGCGGCGCGGGCGGAGGCGCTGAAACATGGCAAATCTGCTGCCGAAGCGGCGGCCATCACCGCCGCGCTGGTGCGCCTCACCGCGCCGCAGCAGATGGGCGCGATCTTTCAGGCGCAGGCGTGGACAGCGCCGCTCTGGCCAGCCCCGGCCGGATTTGCCATTGGTCCGCAATGAACCCGCCGCCAATCCATTACCGCGATGCCGGCCCCGATGATGGCCCGGTGCTGGGCGGCATTGCCCGGGCCACCTTCATCGATACGTTCGGCACGCTCTACAAGCTGGATGATCTGGCGGCCTTTCTGGCGCAGGGCAGCGATGCCGCCTATGCCGACGAACTGGCCGATCCCGATATCGAAGTGCGCTTTGTCACCGCCGGCGGCGCGCCGGTGGGTTTCTGCAAGATCAGCAGCCTGAAACTGCCGGCCCCTGATCCGGCGCCGGGCGCGGCCGAGCTGCGGCAGCTCTATATCTACAAGCCGTGGCAGGGGCTGGGCATCGCCGATGAACTCACCTGCTGGGCGCTGGAGCGGGCGCGGGCGCGCGGCGCGCCGGAAATCTGGCTGTCCGTGTTCACCGACAATCACAAGGCCCGGCGCTTTTACGCGCGCCATGGCTTCACCGAAATTGCGCCCTATCATTTCATGGTCGGCGATCAGGCGGACGAGGATATCTTGTGCCGGAAGCTGCTGTGAACATTGTCACCTGTCCCGAACTGGCCGGCGTGCACCACGGCTTTCTCGGCCGGCAGGGCGGTGTTTCGGGCGGCCTGTTCGACAGTCTGAATGTGGGGCTGGGCAGCAGCGATGATCGCAGCAACGTGGCCGAAAACCGCCGCCGCGCCGTGGCCGCCGCCGCGCCGGGGGCCGCGCTGGTCACGCTGCACCAGGTCCATTCCGCCAGCGTCATCCACGTTACCGGACCATTCTACGATGATTCGCGCCCGCCGGCCGATGCGATGGTCACGGCCACGCCGGGTCTGGCGCTGGGCATCCTCACCGCCGATTGCGCGCCGATCCTGCTGGCCGATGCCGCGGCCGGCGTGATCGGCGCGGCGCACAGCGGCTGGAAGGGTGCGCTGGCCGATATCGGCCCGGCCACGGTGGCGGCGATGGAGGTGCTGGGCGCCCGCCGCAGCCGCATCGTGGCCGCCATCGGGCCCACCATCGCGCGCGCCAGTTACGAAGTGGACGCAGGCTTCCGGGCGCGCTTCTGCGCCGCCGATCCCGATCACGAACGCTTCTTCGCGCCCGGCCGGCCCGGCCATCACCAGTTTGATCTGGAAGGCTTCATTGCCGCCCGGCTCGCCGCCTCCGGCGTGCAGACGGTGGTGGCCACCGGTATCGATACCTATGCCGATGCGGCGCGCTGGTTCAGCTTCCGCCGCACCACCCACGCCGGCGA
Organism: Sandarakinorhabdus sp.; assembly: GCA_036835345.1. GTDB lineage: Bacteria > Pseudomonadota > Alphaproteobacteria > Sphingomonadales > Sphingomonadaceae > Sandarakinorhabdus. The sequence goes on from DAITMD010000110.1 coordinate 3,253, forward strand.
TCCGGATTATGGCCGGCAATTGTCGCTGATCGCCCTGCCGTAACCGGGCTTTGCGCCACAGAGCGATTCCCTTTTGCCGCGCGCCGCCTTAGGCTGGCCGCTGCATGGATCTGTATCTGCCCATTGCCGAAATGTCGGTGAATGCCGTCTTCATCATCCTTCTGGGCGGTGGGGTGGGTTTCCTGTCGGGCATGTTCGGTGTGGGCGGCGGCTTTCTCACCACACCGCTGCTGATCTTCTATGGCATTCCGCCGGCCGTGGCGGTGGCGTCGTCGGCCACGCAGATCACCGGCACGTCGGTTTCGGGCGCGCTGGCCTATTGGCAGCGCGGGCAGGTCGATCTGAAAATGGGCGGCGTGCTGGTGATCGGCGGGCTGATCGGCGCGCTGGCAGGCCAGCTGCTGTTCAGCGTGCTGCAGGATCTGGGCCAGATCGATATCGTCATCAGCCTGATTTACGTGGCCATGCTGCTGGTGATCGGCGCGTTGATGCTGCGCGATGCCGTGGCGGCGCTGCGGGCCACCGCCGCCGGGCGGCCCGCCGCGCCGCGCCGCACCCGCCACCCGCGCTGGATTGCGGCGCTGCCGTGGCGGATGCGCTTTGCCCGTTCGGGCCTGCTGATCTCGCCGCTGGCGCCGCTGCTGCTGGGCGCGCTGGTCGGCGTGCTCACCGTGATCCTGGGCATTGGCGGCGGCTTCATCATGGTGCCGGCGATGGTCTATGTGCTGGGCATGCGGGCGCAGGCGGTGGTGGGCACATCGCTGTTCCAGATCATCTTCATCACCGCCGCCACCACCCTGCTGCACGCCACTGCATCCAAAAGCGTCGACATCTTGCTGGCGCTGCTGCTGCTGGCGGGCGGCGTGACCGGGGCGCAGATGGGGGTGAAGGCGGCGCAGAAGCTCGCCCCCGATCGGCTCAGGCTGGCGCTGGCGCTGGTGGTGCTGGGGGTCGCGGCGCGGCTGGCCTATGGGCTCACCGTCACCCCGGCCGAACCCTTTGCCCTGTTCGAGGGCGCATGACGGGCCGCATCCTGCTGGCGTTGGGCCTGTGGCTGGCGCTGGCCGGCGCAGCGCCGATTCGGCTGATCACCCAGCTCAGCCAGGCGCGCATCGATATCAACACCACATTTCGCGGTGCCGAACTGCTGGTGTTCGGCGCCATCCAGTATCCGCGCGGACAGACCCCCGATGCGCCGCCCGACATTGCGGTGGTGGTGCGCGGCCCGGCCGCACCGGTCACCGTGCGCGAAAAGGCCCGCATCGCCGGCATCTGGGTGAATGCCGGCGGCGTGCGCTTTGAATCGGTGCCGGGATTTTATGCCGTTGCCGCCACGCGGCCGATTGCCGAAATTGCCGATGAACGCACCACCGCCATCTATGAAATCGGCATCCGCAACCTGCAATTGTCGCCGGTCAGCGGCGAAAGCGATGCCATCACCCGCAATTTTGAACGGGGGCTGATCACCGCCCGGCAGAAGGCGGGCCTGTTCGTGGAGCGTCCCGGCGGCGTGCAGCTCACCCGTGATGTGCTCTATGCGGCGCGCATCGCCCTGCCGGCGGCGGTGCCGGTGGGCAGCTATGCCGCCGAGATTCACCTGATCCGCGACGGCCGCGTGCTGGCCAGCACGTCGCAGCCGTTCGTCATCGACAAATCCGGCTTTGAACGCTGGGTCTATGTCAAGGCACAGCAGCAAAGCCTGGCCTATGGGCTGGCGGCCGTGCTGGCGGCGCTGCTGGCCGGCGGCCTGGCTGCGGCCGTCACTGGCAGGCGCTGGTAAGGCCTTCAATATTCGACTCGCCAGTGCAGCGCTTTTGCTTTACCTTGGATGTCGGCGCGTTATCGGCCGGCTGCACAGAAATTTCGTTTTGGAACTCTCAACCGCACCCTCCGAGCAAGCACCACGAACAGCACTGAAAAATGGATTTGGACGTTAAATGAGCTTTGACAGACGCGGGCGCGGTCCCGGACGCGGTAACGACAAGCGTGAGCGCGGATTTGATGGCGGCGGTTTCGACGACAGCCGCAGCTTTGGTGGTGGTGATCGCTTTGGCGGCGGCGGCGGTGGTGGCGGCGGCTTTGGCGGCGCCCCGCGCCGCGACATGGCGCCCGGCATCGTGGTTGGCACCGGCCGCGGCACGGTAAAGTTCTTCAACGCGCAAAAGGGCTTCGGCTTTGTGGTGCGCGAAGATGGCGGTGAAGACGTGTTCGTGCATATTTCGGCCGTGGAAGCGGCCGGTTACACCGGACTGGCCGATGGCCAGCCGCTGGAGTTCACCCTCACTGAACGCAACGGCCGCATTTCCGCGACCGAGCTGAAGATCGAAGGCGAACCGCTGCCGGTGGAAGATCGCGGCCCGCGTGAACCGCGCGAACCGCGTGCCGGTGGCGATTTTGAACGCCGCCCCTCGCGTGACCGCGCACCGGAAACCGACGGCATGCGGGTTGAAGGCACGGTCAAGTTCTTCAATGGCACCAAGGGCTTTGGCTTCATTCAGCGCGACGATGGCGCGCCGGATGCCTTCGTCCACATCTCGGCCGTGGAACGCGCCGGCTTCGCCAATCTGAACGAAGGCCAGCGCGTATCGTTCGAACTGGAAGAAGATCGCCGCGGCAAGCAGGCTGCGGTGAACCTGCAGTCGATCTGATCGACACATCAGGCTGAAAACGGGGCGGTGGCAGCAATGCCGCCGCCCCTTTTTCCTGCAAATTTCGCATGTCAGTCAGCGGGCCGCTGCGGTGCGGCAGAAGCACACAGGCCCGTATCACCTCTGGCCATATCATTACCATGCTGTCATCCGGCAGTCTTCGCTGCGCGCATCTGCGGGCAGCCCCACCCGTTCGGAGCTTCGCCATGCTGGCCAACAATGTCGTTACCATCCTGATGATCTTCTTCACCTGGTCCATGGTGGCTGCCGTGGCCTATGCCGCCGGCAAGGTTGTGCCCCGCATGCTTGATACCCGCCGCCAGCGCGAGATCGATCAGCTGACCGCCGGCGCCGAACTGCTGGCCGATGCGATCAGCCGCACGCAGGAGCCGGCGCTGCTGGCCCGCCTGTCCACCAACTACGCCGCCCATGTCCGCGCGCTCACCCAGTTGGGCCAGCCGGTGCCGCAGTTGCCGGCCGCCGCCCCGATGGCGCACGCTGCGTAACGCGCCGTTCGCCCCGGCCAATTCCACCAGTGGACAGGCCGGGGCAAGCCGGCAACCCTGCCGGGATGACCAATCCCGATACCGTTTTCGATTTCCCGGCCGCCCTGGCCGCCAATGCGTCGGCGCGCCCGGACCACATTGCCGCAATCTGCGGCCCGGATCGCATCAGTTGGCGCGATTTCGTGCACCGCGCCGATCGGCTGGCGGCCACGCTGGCCGCGCACGGCGTGCAGCCCGGCGACAGCGTGGCCAGCATTGCGCTCAGCTGCATTGATTACGCCGTGCTGTGGGCGGCGGTGCTGCGGCTGCGCGCCACCATCGCGCCGCTGGCGCCCAGTTCCACCCCCGATCAGATTGCCGCCATGGTCGCCGATTCGGGCGCCAACCTGGTGTTCGTCGATGCCGCCAACCGCGCCGAATTTGGCAGCGTGCTGGCCGGGCGCAGCCTCGTCGCGCTCGATGCGCTCGATGGCTGGCTGGATGCCGCTGCCCCGCTGCCGCCGCTGGCACCGCTCGATCCCGCCGCCGCTTTCAACATCATCTACAGCAGCGGCACCACCGGCACGCCCAAGGGCATCGTGCAGAGCTGCGCCATGCGATCGCTGCATATCACCGGCGCGCGGCGGCTGGGCTATGGGCCGGACAGCGTCACGCTTTGCTCCACCCCGCTCTATTCCAACACCACATTGGTCAGCTTCATCCCCACGCTGGCGTGGGGCGGCACCGTGGTGCTGATGCCAAAGTTCGACACGGCAAAATGGCTGGAACAGGCCGAACAAGCCCAAATCACCCACGCCATGCTGGTGCCGGTGCAGTATCGCCGCCTGCTCGCCGATCCCGGTTTCGATGCGACCGATCTGTCGTCCCTCCGGATGAAATTCTGCACCTCCGCGCCCTTCGCCGCCGAACTGA
>DAITMD010000111.1:0-7250 GCA_036835345.1 Sandarakinorhabdus sp.
GCGGCGGCGGCCAGTGAGGTGCCTGTCGAATTTCGCCTTCCAGCGAGCCGTTCTCCTGTTGCCATGGATGGCCGGTTCTCCTGCCCGCCGATCCAGTTCTTGAGGAAGCCAATCAGTGAGCTGTAGCTCTCCGCACTGGATGTGCGTGATGTCGCCCCATCCACACGCGGTTGGGTGCCTCGGGGGCAAAATTGCGCGCGAAAAGGTTCGGCGCCACCAGTGTCATTTTTCAAAGTCGCCGTCAGCGGTGATCAAGCGCTCCCGCAAACCGGGGGTACGAAACGGTCAAAGTCGACTGCAGCAACCTTCAAACTCGACTTCATCCCGTTACCAATCGTCGAAGTCGACTGCGATAGAGTGCATGATGAGGTGCATGATCGATCTATCGCGGATCGCCGAGCAGGATTGGAACGAAGCGCGTCGGCGGGCGGACATCCTGCTGAAATCCACTTTGACGATCCGCTGAAGTCGACTTTGCAAAATGACACAGTTCGCCCACGCCGCTGCAGCTATCGACACCCTGATCGGCAGGGGCAGGCAGCCGCCAGAAAGCTGCCGGATGGGCAATAGCAACTCGTCAGCCTGCGCTGACGGTGGGTGGCTGTGTGGCATCGGGCTGTACAAGGGCAGCCACTGGTCGCCTTTCAGATCGACCAATATCTAAAAACCAACGAGAAAAGCCGCGATCGCGGCCCTCCGGCGATCAGTGCAAGCCGCCCGATGTTTCCGCCGCGCCGCCGATCAGGCGGCGGCGGATCAGCTTGGAAATCCAGTCGATCACATAGACAGCGATCAGGATCATGATCATGATGAAGCTGGCCTCTTCCCATAGCATGGTGCGGATGCGGTCCGCCAGATAGAAACCGATGCCGCCGGCGCCGACGATGCCGAGGATGGTGGCCGAACGGGTGTTGGATTCGAAGATGTAGAGCACGTTCGACAGCATCACCGGGAGTACCTGAGGGATGATGCCGAAGCGGATGGTCTGCAGGGGATTGCCGCCGCAGCCGCGAATGCCGTCCACTTGTTTCTTTTCCGCGTTCTCGATGGCTTCCGAATACAGTTTGGCCAGCGTGCCGGTATCGGAAATGATGATGGCGAGTATGCCCGCCAGCGGGCCGAGGCCGACGGCGCGGACGAAGATTAGCGCCCAGATCACCTGATCGATGCCGCGAAGAGTGTCGCTGGCACGCCGGAAAAAAAACTGGGCGATGCGCACCGGCAGCACGTTTCGGGCACACAGCAGTCCCAGCGGCACGGCCAGTACCGCCGCAATCACGGTGCCGAGAAAGGCCATGGCGATGGTCTGGAACAAGGCCCACAGGTAATCGTTGAAGGCATCGCCTACGGTAGGCGGGAACATACGCGATGCTACGTCCAGCAGCTTGTCCGAACCGGCCCAGAGGCGTGCCGGCGAAAGATCGAAAGTCCAGAAGCAGTAGGAGGTGAAGACGAAAAAGGCGAGCCAGGCCGCCCGGTTGCGCAGACGCACCGACAAGGGTGCCGAAAAAGCCAGCGGGTGGCGGGCGCGGATGACAGCAATGCTTGCCGCATCGAATTTGGCAATGTTTTCGCGCATCTCAGTGCTGCTCCTTGCCGATCATGGCGTGGCGAAATTTTTCGCAGCCGACGTCGATCAGCATGACGGTGATGACCAACAGCAGCAGCAGGGCGCTGATGTCTTCGTAATACAGTCTGGCGATGGCCGTGTACAACTCCTGGCCGATGCCGCCGGCGCCGACGAAGCCGATCACGCTGGCGGTACGCACATTGATCTCGAAGCGCCACAGGGTGAAGGTGGCGAAGTTGGGCAGCACCTGCGGCAGCACGGCGAAGCGCACGATCTGCAGCCAGTTAGCGCCGGTGGCGCGCAGGCCCTCCACCGGTTTCATGTCGATGTTTTCCACCGTCTCGGCAAATAGCTTGCCCGAGCCGCCCATGGAATGCACGGCGATGGCGAGTATGCCGGCCAGCGGCCCTATGCCGAAGGCGAAGACGAAGATCAGGGCGTACACCAGATCGGGAATCGTGCGCGCCACTTCGAAGATGCGGCGCACGATCCAGTAGCTGACAACGCCGCGCCGCAGGTTCTGAGAGGCGTGGAAACACAGGGCCAGCGCGCCTATCGTGCCGAGCAGGGTGGCGGTGTAGGCGATGAGTATGGTTTCCCAGAGCAGCGAGAGCCATTTGCCCGGCGCGTAGAACCATTCGTTGAGGTCATGCCAAAGGGTGGCCATGCTCAGTGTCGGCAGGGTCTTGGCCGCGTATTCATGCACTCGGGGCAGGCTGCGCAGCAGCTTGAGTGGATCTAACTCGCCGACCCAGGCCGACAGCCCGAAGGCGATCAGGAACAGGACGCAGTAGGCGATGGTGACGAGCCGCTTGCGGGCGCCCAGTGAGCGATAGCGTGCTTCGAATTCGAGAGCGGTGACGCTGGGGGGTGTCATGGGGCGAAGAACCTGGCAAGCCTCTAAATGCCGTAAGAAACCGGGGCCGCCTGTGATGGCTGCCCCGGCTGGGTGGGTCGAATGGGGTAATTACTTCTTGCGGTCCTTGCGCACTTCCAGCGCGGCATCAAGCACCGGCTTGTACATCTCATGAGTCACGGCGACAAAGCCGGAGGTTTTGCCACGAGCAGCGGCTTCCGCCACCTGCGGATGGGTATTGTGCAGGTCGGTCCAGAAGGCCAGCAGGTCGCGCTTCATGTCAGCCGGCATGTCCTTGCGTACCACTATCAAGGGGTTGGGGATCAGCGGCGATTCCCAGATGATGCGGAACTGATCCATCTTCAGCACGCCGCGATCCACCATCGCGCGAATCTGGCCGGCGTTGTGGCCTTTCGAGGACCAGGTGAAGGCAGAATCGAACTGGCCGTTGATCACGCCCAGCACACTCTGCTCATGGCCGCCGGAAAACAGGGTCTTGCCGAAGAACTTGTCCGGCTCGATACCGGCGCCGCGCAGGCTGACTAGCGGGATCAGGTAGCCGGAGGTGGAGTTGGCATCCGCCCAAGCCAGGGTCTTGCCCTTGAGGTCATCCAATTTCTTGTAAGGACTGTCGCTCTTGACGATGAGGATGGAGTGGTAGCCGAGTTGGCCGTCCAGTTCCTTGTTTGCCACCAGCGGCTCGACCTGGCCGTCGGAATCGATCCAGGCGGCGGAATAGGCACTAGCGCCCATTTGTCCCATCTGGATCTGGCCCGAGGTCAGGGCCTGTACGGTGCCAGAGTAGTCGGAGGCAGTGAAGATCTTCATTTCGACGCCGGTTTTCTGCTTGAAGACCTCGGCCATGTCCTTGAAGCGGGCTGTGGTGGCGGCCTGGTTTTCGGCGCTTACCGAGCTGAAATAAACCACGGGGAATTTCTTCTTCCATTCTTCGGCGGCATGGGTCAGCGTGGCGGAAGCAGTGAGGGCGACGGCAGCAATGCCGATGGAGAGACGGCGCAAGCGAGACATGCAATGATCTCCTGAAAGAGATGTGATGGGGGTGAGGTTGCGGGAAACTCAGGCGGCGATGGGGACCTGGAACGGCGCGCTTTCGAAGGCGGCCGTGGAGGTGGCGGATTCGTCGAAACGCTGGTCGTTATTGGCTACGCCGTAGATGCGGCGGACCATGGCATCGTCGAGGGCCGCCGGCACGCCGTCGAAGATTACCTCGCCGGCGGCGATGCCGACGATGCGGTCGCAATACTGACGGGCCGTGTCCAGGGTATGCAGATTGCACAGGACTGTAATGCCGTCTTCACGATTGATGCGGCGCAGAGCGTCCATCACCAGGATGGCGCTGCGCGGATCGAGGGAGGCAATCGGTTCGTCGGCCAGCACCATTTCCGGCCCCTGCATTAGGGCGCGGGCAATCGCCACGCGCTGCTGCTCGCCGCCGGAAAGCGTCTCGGCCCGTTGCAGGGCTAGTTGGGCGCAATCCAGGCGGTCCAGAGCGTGGATTGCCATGGCTCGTTCGGTCGGCGAAAACACCTTGAGCAGGGAAGGCAGCGTGCCCTTGTAGGCGGCGCGACCGAGCATCACGTTGGTCAGCACATCAAGGCGCAGCACCAGGTTGAACTGCTGGAAGATCATCGCGCAGCGTGCCCGCCAGGCCAGCAGCGGCTTGCCACGTAGCGCCGAAACGGCTTCGCCGCGCCAGAAGATGTCGCCGTGGCTCGGTTCCGCTAGGCGGTTGATCATGCGCAGCAGCGTCGATTTGCCGGCGCCGGAGCGGCCGATCACGCCGACCATCTGGCCGGCGGGAATTTCCAGCGATATGGACTTCAAAGCAGTGGCGTCGCCAAAGCGCTTGCCAAGATTCCTGATTTCCAGCATGACGGTTTCTCCTGTCTTGAACTTGTGGAGAAGCCTAGACAGGCTATGTGAATTTCTTGTTGCATTTGCATGATGATTCCGTTGATATGGTCGGCGCTGGTGGGACGGCGATCGACGGCGCTGTATCAGCGAAAACTCACGCTGACGCCGCAGCGGTCGCTCGCCAGCACACCGGTTGCCGGGTCCGGTGCGTCGAGGACGACGCTTGCCCTGGTCTCGACCAGCCGGCTGTCGGCCCGGATCAGGATGTGGTCCAGATCGCGGTTTGCGCCTGGGGTGCGGTGCGTTTCTCCGGCTCGCTGGCGCAGGCATCGCGCTAGGTGTTGATGCTGACCAGCCGTAGGCTCTCGGCCATGGGCGCTCAAGCGCTGGCGTAGCTGGTCAGACGCTGGTCCAGCGTGCCGGTGTGCAGCTCGAACAGATGGTTGTCGAAATCGTAGAAGTAGATCGAACGCCCTTCGCCCTCGACGCGGTGGCGCGGCGGCCGGAAATCCACGCCGGCGGCGGCGATGCGCGCTGCGCAGGCGTCGAAGTCGGCCTCGTCGATCTTGAAGGCGACGTGGCGGTAGCTGCGCTCTGCCAGGCTTTCGCCCTGCATCAGCGCGATCCAAAGATCGCCGACCAGCAGGAACTTTTCCGGCGAGAAGGAAAAGCCCCGCGGGCCGCTGTCATAAACTTCCCGCGCATCCAGCACCTGCTCGAATAGGCGCGCCGTGCGGGCGATGTCCTGCACCACGAAGGTAAGGTGACTGAGGCCTTCGATCATGTTCAGGCGGCGCGTTGTCCATTCACCCAGATCATGAGCGGATGCGGAATGTGTTCGCTTTCGCGCACCCGCACCAGATCGGCGCGCAGGCCGGGGGCGATTTCGCCCCGGTCGCTCAGGTTCGCCATCCGGGCCGGGTTTTTCGTCACCGTCGCCACCGCCTGCGGCAAACCCCAGCCGGCCTGATCGCGCAGCAGAAAGGCGGCGTAGAGCAGGCTGGCCGGCACATAGTCGGAGGACAGCGCATCGAGCAGATCGTGCCGCGCTAGATCGGCGGCGGCGACGTTACCGGAATGGGAGCCGCCACGCACTACATTCGGCGCGCCCATCATGATGCCAATACCATTGGCGCGAGCGGCGCGGGCGGCTTCGACGGTGGTGGGGAATTCGGAAAAGCTGACGCCATCGGCGACGGCTTCTTCCACATGCGCGGCGGTGGTGTCGTCGTGGCTGGCGACGACGATGCCGCGTTCGCGGGCGAAGCCGACGATGCGGCGCCGGTTGGGCACGGCATTGCGCGCTTGCAGGGCCATCAGCTCGACGATCACGGACTGCAGCTTGGTTTCGTCCCAATGGGCGCTCTTTTGCGTGTAGATGCGGAACTTGTCAACATTGGTCCACTGCCGCTGGCCCGGCGTATGGTCCATGATCGACAGCAGCTTGAGCAGGGGCTCGTCGAGCAGCGGCGTCAGTTGGTCGATCACGTCGGCGGCGGCGATTTCGCAGCGCAGGTGCAGCAGGTGATCCGCACGCATCAGGCGGGCGTCGATCCCCTGGCGGATGGCTTGGATGATGGAGGCGATGGCCAGCGGCTTGGCGGCCTTCGCCTCCACCTCGCCGATGCGGATGGAATCGAAGACGGTGGTGATGCCGGCGGCGGCCACCTGGGCGTCGTGGATCAGCATGGCCGAGAGCAGCGGCCACTCGACGCCGGGGCGCGGCATCATATGCTTTTCCATGTTGTCGGTGTGCAGTTCGACGAGGCCGGGAATCAGGTGGTCGCCTTCGCAATCGATGGCGCCCGGCACGGCGCTGGCGCCGCTGGAGATATCGGCGATGCAGCCGTCGGCCACCTGCACGGTGCCGGTGAAGACTTCGTCGGCAGTGACGATCCGGGCGTTGGTCAGGGTCAGGGTGCGGGTCATGCGGCAAGCTCCAGTAGTTGCATCTCGACCGCGAACAGGCGCGTGGCCAGGCGGTCGCGGATGGCGGGATCGTGAAAAATGCCGACCACGGCGGCGCCACGCTGGCGGGCCTCGTCTACCAATAGGGAAACTCGACCGGCATTGGCCAAATCGAGGGATGCGGTGGGTTCGTCGAGCAGCAGCACGGGCTTTTCGGCGATCAGGCCACGGGCGATGTTCACCCGCTGCTGCTCGCCGCCGGAGAACGTCGCCGGCGGCAGGGACCACAGGCGCCGCGGCAGGTGTAAGCGGTCCAGCAGCTCTGCCGCGCGCTCGCGAGCGGGGGCGGCATCGGTCCCCAGTTCGCGCAGGGGTTCGGCCACCACGTCGAGCGTGGAAACGCGGGGAATCACACGCAGGAACTGGCTGACATAGGCCAGGCTTTTGCGCCGCACGGCGAGAATTTCGCGCGGCGTGGCGCGGGCCAGGTCCACCCAGCAACCTTCATGGCGAATGCGGATGCTCCCGGCGCTGGCCAAGTAGTTGCCGTAGAGGCAACGCAGCAGCGTGCTCTTGCCGGCACCCGAAGGGCCGGCAAGAGCGACGCATTCGCCGGCCGCCACATCAAGGGATACGCCCGCCAGGACGGGAATCCGCGCCTCGTCGCGATGGTGGAGAACGAAGGTCTTGGCCAGACCCCGGACATTGATCAACGCGTTCATGAACGACTCCTATACCTGCAAGACGGAAGACACCAGCAACTGGGTGTAGGGATGCTGTGGATCGTCCAGCACCTGGTCGGTCAGTCCGGTTTCCACGATCCTGCCCCGGCGCATCACTATCAGGCGATGCCCCAGCAGGCGGGCCACCGCGAGGTCGTGGGTGACGACGATCGCCGAGAGGCCGTAGGCGGTGACGAGGCCGCGAAAACACAATGGAAGGCAAGCGCGCGTGTGCAGCAGCGAATGCGTGAGCTGGGCGTTGCCGATGAACACGCTCTGCAAAGCTGGTTCATCCGACGCATGGATGCGTATCTCACGG
>DAITMD010000112.1:0-7185 GCA_036835345.1 Sandarakinorhabdus sp.
TTCCGATGTCGGCTGCGAAAGCTATCACACATTGTGGTTTGATCTGCACGAGGAGCTGCTGCGCCTGTCGGGCACGGAGCGGGTGGAATGATCCTGCCACTGGACGCCGCGCTCGACGCCGGGCCGGACCGTATCGGCGGCAAGGCGGCATCGTTGCTGAGCATGGCGCGGCTGGGCTTGCCGGTGCCGCCGGCGTTCGTTGTACCCACCGATGTGGCGCGCGCCTGGGCCGCCACTGGCAGCCTGCCGACCGGCCTTGCGGATGCGTTGCTGGCAGGCGTGCGCGGCCTTGAAGCCGCCACTGGCCGGCATTTTGGTGGGGCGCAGCGACCGCTGCTGCTATCGGTGCGGTCGGGCGCGGCAGTGTCGATGCCGGGCATGATGGAAACGCTGCTGAACCTGGGACTGACCGAATGCTCGGCTGCCGGGCTGGCGGCAGAGACTGGCAACCCCGGCTTTGTGGCCGATCTGCAGGCCAGTTTCAGCGCCCAGTTCAACGCTTGTGTTGGGCCTGTTCCCGATGATGCCCGGGCGCAATTGGTCGCCGCCGTCGAAGCGGTGATGGCATCCTGGAACAGCCGGCGCGCCCGCCGATATCGCGCCCATCACGGCATTGCCGACGATCTGGGTACTGCTGTGACCGTTCAGGCGATGGTGTTTGGCAATCTTTGCGAACGGTCCGGCACTGGCGTGCTGTTCAGCCGCAACCCGATCAATGGCGAGGCGGCCCCCTGGGGCGAGTGGCTGCCACGCGCACAGGGCGAGGCGCTGGTGGCCGGCACCCACAATGCACGGCAGATCGAGCAACTGGCCACGGCAATGCCCGGCGTGCATGAACAGTTGCTGGCCGGTGCGCGCGCGCTGGAACGTGCCGGACGCGATGCGCAGGACATTGAATTCACTGTTGAATCTGGCCGGCTGTTCTTCTTGCAAAGCCGCACCGCCAAGCGCACAGCGCAGGCCGCGCTGGCGATTGCCATCGCCATGCACGACGAAGGCCTGCTGAACCGCGACGAGGCGCTGGCACGGGTGACGCCCGAACAGCTTGCGGCACTGCTGGCGCCGGTGCTGGCCGATACGGGAGGCGCCCCGGTGCTGGCCGCCGGCACGCCTGCATCCCCCGGCGCCGGCGCCGGTGTGGCGGTGACAAACGCGCAGGAGGCAGAGGCCCGGGCAGCAGCCGGCGAGGCGGTGGTGCTTGTGCGCCCCACCACCAGCCCGGACGACGTGGGCGGCATGCTGGCGGCAGCGGCCGTGGTAACGGAAGCCGGCGGCGCCACCAGCCATGCCGCCGTGGTCGGACGGGCGCTGGGCAAGCCCGTCGTGACGGGCTGCGGGCCGGGCGTGCAGGCGCTGCTGAACGGGCGCGCCATCACTGTGTGCGGCGCGAGTGGCCGCGTATTCGATGGCCTGCTGCCGCTGGCGTCGCCGCCCGCCGCGCCGGCCCTGGCGCGCTATCATGCACTGGCGCTGGCGGCGGGTGACCGTGATCGCCTCGCCATTCTTGCCGAACAAGTGGATTGAAAAGGCCATGGCGATTTCGCGTGCCGACATCGAGGCGATCCTGGCAGCCTTCGAGGCCAGCGACTGGCGCAGCATCCAGTTGACGGCCGACGGCATCGAGGTGGCGCTGTCGAAGGATGGCGATGCGCCGCCCCCGCGACTGGCCGCCAACCCGCCGCCTGCCGCCAACCCGTTTCCAGCCGCGCCGCCCGCAGAAGATGGCAGCAAAGCCATCACCGCCCCCAGCCTGGGCAGCTTTTATCGCGCGCCCAAGCCCGGCGCGCTGCCCTTCACCGAGGTGGGCAGGCGCGTGTCTGCTGGCGATGACCTGTGCCTGATCGAGGTGATGAAGCTGTTCACCAGCGTGAAATCACCCTTTGCAGGCGTGGTGACGGCGATTCTGGCCAGCGACGGCGACCTGGTGGAACACGGCCAGCCGCTGTTCCGGATCCGTGCCGATGGATAGAGTGTTCGTTGCAAACCGCGGCGAGATCGCCCTGCGGATCATCACGGCAGCACGGGCGCTTGGTATCGAAACGGTGGTTGGCGTTTCGGAAGCGGATCGCGGCAGCCTGTGGGCGCGCGCCGCCACCCGTGCGCTGGTGCTGGGGCCAGCGCCGGCCCGCCAATCCTATCTGGATGGCCGCCTGCTGCTGCATGCCGCCCTGGCCAGCGGCTGTTCGGCCCTGCACCCCGGTTATGGCTTCCTGTCGGAAAATGCCGGTTTCGCGCGTGCCGTCGCTGCTGCCGGTCTGGCCTTTTGCGGCCCAACGGCTGAGCAGATGGACGCGGTTGGCGACAAGCTGGCGGCCCGCGCCCTTGCCCGTGAACTGGGCGTGGAAACCGGCCAGGCCAGCGAGGCGCTTGTTGATCCAGCTGCGGCTGCCGCTGCGGCGCGCGCGCTGGGCTATCCGGTGGTCACCAAGGCGTCGGCCGGCGGCGGCGGGCGCGGTATGCGGGTCGTGCAGGGTGAAGCCGCACTGTCTGCCGCCATCGCCGAGGCCCGGGCCGAGGCGGAGGCCGCCTTCGGTGACGGCCGCATCTATCTGGAACCGTTCGTGGCAGCCGCGCGCCATATCGAGGTGCAGGCCTTCGGGCTGGGCGATGGCCGGGTGATCACGCTGGGAACGCGCGATTGTTCGATCCAGCGCCGATACCAGAAGCTGGTGGAAGAAGCACCGGCGGCAGCGGTGCCCGCCGCAGCGCGCGCCGATATGGAGGCCGCCGCTGCCCGCCTGCTGGGTGCCATCCAGTATCGCGGCGCCGGCACGGTGGAATATCTTTGGGACCAAGCGCGCCAGCACTATCGCTTTCTGGAAGTCAACGCCCGCATCCAGGTTGAACATCCGGTGACCGAAATGATCTGGGGCATCGATCTGGTGCAGTGGCAGATCGCGCTGGCCTTCGGGCGCTTCGAGCCGCCGGCCACGTTGACCGCCAGCGGCCATGCCATCGAGGTGCGCATTCTGGCCGAAGACGATCGGTTCCGCCCTGCCCCCGGCCGCATCACGGCGTGGCAGGCGCCCGCCAATGCCCGCGTGGACAGCGGCTTTGGCGCCGGGTGCAGCGTGCCGCCCTATTATGATTCGATGGTGGCCAAGCTGATCGTTGCAGCCCCCACGCGCGCTGCCGCCGTAGAGCGCCTGCAGCGCGGGCTGGCGGATTTCCGGGTGGAGGGCATCGCCACCTCAATCCCGTTTCTTGGCCGCATTGCCGGCCATGGCGATTTCGTCGCCAACCGGCTTTCGACACGCTGGCTGGAAGACGGCATGGCGCTTGCAGATGAGCATATCGCATGAAGGTGGAATTCCTGGACCAGACGCTGCGCGACGGCCAGCAATCCCTGTGGGGAATGCGCATGCAGGCCCGCCATGCGCTGCCGGCCTGCGACGCGCTTGATCGCACCGGTTTTCGTGTCATCGATCTGACCGGATCGCATCATTTCGAGGTGCTGGTTCGCCATTGCCGCGAAGACCCGTGGGCGATGATGGACGCATTGAAGGCCGCCATGCCACGCACCGTGCTGCGTTCCGGCATGCGGGCCAATGCTGCCATCAGCTTCCGTACCACGCCCGATGCCTTGATGGACCTGTGGATGCGGCAGCTGTGCCGCCACGGCGCCCGCAGCTTCTGGATTTACGACGTGCTGTTCGACATCGGCCGCACCCAGCGGCTGGCACAGGTGGCCAAGGCGTTCGGCTCGGAAATTGCCGGCGCGATCATGTTCACGCTCTCCCCGGTGCACACCGATGCCTATTATGCCGACAAGGCCCGCGCCCTGGCAGCGCTGCCGGAGGTGGATACGCTGCTGCTGTATGACACCGCCGGCGTGCTGGAAAAGGAGCGGCTTTCGACCCTGCTGCCGGCGATCGTTGCCGAGGCGCGCGGCAAACCGATCGAATTTCATGCCAACAACCTGATGGGCCAATCCGCCAAGGCCTATCTTGATGCGCTGGCGCTGGGCGTGAGCATCCTGCACACGGCCAGCCGGCCAATGGCGAACGGGCCGTCGGTGCCATCCACCGAATGCATATCGGCAAATCTGGCGCATATGGGCCATGGCCATGATCTGGATCTGGCATGCCTGCCGCCGGTCGCTGCGCATTTCGAGGCGGTGGGCAAAGCCTGCGGCCTGCTGGTCAACCAGCACGCCGAATATGACCTGTTTGCCATCACGCACCAGATCCCCGGCGGGATGGTCGGCACACTGAAGGCGCAGTTGCAGCAGCATGGCATGGCAGACCGGCTGGGCGACGTGCTGGCCGAGGTGGCCACAGTGCGCCGCGAACTGGGATGGCCGGGCATGGCAACGCCGTTCAGCCAGCTGGTTGGCATCCAGGCGGTGCTGAACATCGTGACCGGCAAGCGATGGTCGATCATTCCCGAAGAGGTGATCACCTATGCCGCCGGCCATTATGGCCAGCCGGTGGCGCCGATCGATCCCGAGGTGCTTGATCGGATCATGGCCGATCCCAAGGCGGGCCAGGTGCTGGCCTGCCCACCGGAACAGCCGACGCTGGCCGAACTGCGCCGACGCCATGGCACCGATGACGACGATGAACTGTTCCTGCGCGCGCTGGTGCCTCAGGCAGATATCGACCGCATGCGCGCCGCCGGCCCATTGGTGACGAGCCTGCCGCTCGCCTCGTCGGCCGAGGCGGATCAGGTGATCCGGCTGATGAAGACCCTGTCCAGCCGGCAGTTTCGCATCGCCAGCGAGACGCTGTCGGTGGAGATGTCGCGATGAGGCGCTGCGTGATCGTTGATGGCGTGCGCTCGCCGTTCGCCAAGGGCCGGCCGGGCGGTGCGCTGCACGGGTTGCATCCGGTCGATCTGCTTGCGCAGTGCCTGTCGGCGCTGGCCTCCCGCACCGGCATCGACCCCGGCGGGATCGAGGATGTCATCACCGGCTGCGTTATCCAGGCCGGTGAACAGGCCGGCAACATCGGCCGTCAGGCGGTGCTGGCCGCCAATTGGCCAGAAAGCGTTCCCGCTGTAAGCCTTGACCGCAAATGCGGTTCGGCTCAGCAAGCCATCGACTTTGCCGCCTGCGGCATCATCGCCGGCGCCTATGAAGTGGTGGTGGCGGCCGGCGTGGAGATGATGTCCACGGTGCCGGCCAAGGCCAACCGGCTGGGGCGGGACAATCTGGGACAGGCCCTGGCCGCCCGTTACCCCGAAGGCCTGGTGCACCAGGGCGTTTCGGCCGAACTGATCGCCGCTCGGCGCGGCATCAGCCGCGAGGCGATGGACCGGTTTGCGCTGCGCTCCCACCAATTGGCCGCAGCGCACGCCCCGCCCGGTCTGGTGCCCGTGCTTGTGGGCGACCGCGTGGTGGATCGTGACGAAGGCGTGCGCGCCGACAGCTCGCTGGATCGGCTTGCAGCGCTCGCGCCGGCCTTTCACAGCGACGAGATGGCGGCGCGCTTCCCGCATATCGACTGGCGGGTGACGGCCGGGACATCGAGCCAGGTCAGCGACGGTGCCTGTGCGCTGCTGTTGATGGAAGAAGGCCGCGCGCGCGGCCTTGGCCTCAGGCCGCGCGCCCGTGTCACACATTTTGCGATGGCGGGCGATGATCCGTTGTTCATGCTGACCGCCATCGTGCCGGCGACGCGCAGGCTGCTGGAACGGGCCGGCCTTGGCATCGCCGATATCGACCGCTTCGAAGTGAACGAGGCCTTTGCCAGCGTGGTGCTCGATTGGCTGGCGGCAACGGGCGCCGATCCGGGCCGGGTCAATTGCATGGGCGGCGCGATCGCCATCGGCCATCCGGTGGGTGCGTCCGGCGGCCGCCTGTTCCTGAACTGCCTGGCCGCGCTGGAGGCTTGCGGCGGCCGATTTGGCCTTGTGACGATGTGCGAATCCGGCGGGATGGCCAATGCCACCCTTATCGAACGCTGTGAGGAGTGAGCGCAATCATGTTCGAACCCGATGCCATCACACAGGAACTGGCCGTTCGCCTGAAAGCGTTCATGGCCCGCCATGTCTATCCGAACGAGGCCCGCTATTACGCCGAGGCGGAACAACTTGGCCCATGGGGCGTCTATCCTGTGGTGGAGAAACTGAAACCGCTGGCCCGCGACGAAGGCCTGTGGAACCTGTTCCTGCCGCCGCATGATGGGCAAAGCGGGCTGACCAACCTGCAATATGCGCCGCTGTGCGAGATCATGGGCCGATCGCTGATGGCGCCGGAGCTGTTCAACTGCGCCGCGCCCGACACTGGCAACATGGAGGTGCTGCTGCGTTATGGCACGCCGGAGCAGCAAGCGCAGTGGCTGGCGCCGCTGCTGGCCGGCGAAAGCCGATCCTCCTTCGCGATGACAGAACCCGAAGTGGCCTCGTCCGATGCCACCAACGTCGCCTGCTCGATCGTGCGTGATGGTGATGATTACGTGATCAATGGCCGCAAATGGTACACCACCGGCGCCACCGATCCGCGCTGCCGCATCATCATCCTGATGGGGAAGACGGCGCCCGATCACCCCGATCGGCACCGCCAGCAATCGATGATCCTGGTGCCGAAAGACACGCCGGGCGTCACTGTCCTGCGGCCGCTGCCGGTGCTGGGCTTTTACGGCGTGCCGGACCGCGCATCCGAAGTGCTGTTCGAAAATGTGCGTGTGCCAGCCGGCAACATGCTGCTGGGCGAGGGCCGCGGCTTCGAAATCGCGCAGGGGCGGCTGGGGCCGGGGCGCATCCACCATTGCATGCGCCTGATCGGTTTGGCCGAACGCACGCTGGAACGCATGTGCCGCCGTGCCGAAGCGCGCACGCCGTTCGGCACGGTGCTGGCCGACCAGTCGGTGACGCTGGAACGCATTGCCGAGGCCAGGCTGGCCATTGAACAATGCCGCCTGCTCACGCTGAAAGCGGCGCACATGATGGATACCGTTGGCAACAAGGCGGCGCGAGCCGAAATCGCCATGATCAAGATCGCCGCCCCGGCCATGGCCCAGAAGGTGGTAGACAATGCGATGCAGCTGTTCGGCGGCGGCGGCACCGCCAACGATCACCTGCTGAGCGCGGCCTTTGCCACAGCGCGCCTGCTGCGGCTGGCCGACGGGCCCGACGAGGTGCACCGCAACCAGCTGGCCCGTTTTGAACTGAAGCGCCACCGCAACACCGATCCCCGCGAGACCGGCGGCGATGCGCATGTGCTGTCGCTGGAGGAGGTGCAGG
>DAITMD010000113.1:0-7177 GCA_036835345.1 Sandarakinorhabdus sp.
ACTTCGGCTTCGGCGGTGGCGGCATCGGCGGGATCGAAGATGCCCACCATGCGCCGATCGATAACCCCGGCCCGGCACAGCCCGCTGAACTGCTGCGCCGCCAGCCGCGGATCGCCGGATTTCAGCGCGCCGGCCTGCATCTGGCCTGAAAGATAGGCGGCCAGCCGCATCATGCCTTCCGCCGGCCCCAGGCTGTACATCACCCGGCCCAGTTCCGGCACCCGTGCCGCTTCGCCGATCACCAGCCGCTGCATTTCCATCACCGGCCCGGACAGCACGGTTTCCATTATCGAACGCCCCATCCACAGCAGCGCCGTTGTCACGTCAGGGGATTTTTCCAGATCAACCCACGCCGCGCGGCCATAATCGCGCACGATGCCTTCCACCACCGCTTCGAACAGCGCCAGTTTTGACGGGAACAGGCTCCACAAGGTCGTCTTGCTGCCACCCACGGCAGCCGCAATGGCGTTCATCGAGGTGGCGCCATAGCCATTGGCAAAGAACAGCGTCTGGGCAGCATCAATATAGGCCTGGCGGCGATCGCACGGCGAGGCCGCGCCGGGTGCGGCATCTGGGCCTGTACCGCCCGGTATCATTTCGCTTGACGCGGCACTGAGCATTGCTCAAAACCTCCTGTACCAACCAGTATCGCGCGAGTCGCCCGTGCATCGCAAGACTTTCCTGCTCCTGTCTGCCCTGGCACTTGCCGCCTGCGCTGCACCGCCCCGGCTGGGGCCAGCGCCGCAGCTCCGCTCGCCGATGGCAGCCGAGGGGCTGACCGGTCAGCGCGACTGGCCGGCCGAAAACTGGTGGCAGGCGTGGGGTGACGCGCAGCTGAACGCGCTGGTGGCCGAAGCGCTGGCCGGCAATCCCGACATGGCTGCCGCCGAAGCCCGCGTGGCCGCCGCCGATGCCGCCGCGCGCCAGAGCCGCGCCGGCCTGCTGCCGTCGCTCGGCGCCAACGCCAATCTGGGCGGCCAGCAATTGTCGCGCAACCTTGGCATACCGCCGCAGTTCGTGCCGGCCGGCGTGCAGGAATTCGGTCTGGTGAACCTGCAGGCCGGCTGGAATCTTGATCTGTGGGGGCAGGGCCGGGCGCAATTGCGGGCCGCCCGCCGGGAAGCCGATGCGGTGGCGGTTGAGCGGGCGCAGGCCCGCCTGCTTCTGGCGGCCAGCGTGGCGACAGCCTATGCTGATTTCGGTGCCGCGCTCGACCGGGAGGCGGTGGCCCGCGATGCGCTGGGCCTCCGCCGAGCGACGCTGGCGTTGACCGCCAGTCGTGTGAACGCCGGGCTGGACAATGATGGCGCACGCGCGCAGGCGGCCAGCCGGCTGGCGCTGGCCGAAGCCGATGTGAGCGCATCGGTCAATCAGGTGAAGGTGGCGCGCAATCGGCTGGCGTTGCTGCTGGGGGCCGGGCCGGATCGCGGGATCAGCCTTTCTGCACCCGCCATCAAGCCCTTGCCGCCTGGCCTGCCTGAAAATGCGGCCATCGGCCTGATGGCGCGCCGGCCCGATCTGGTTGCCGCGCGGCTGCGGGCCGAGGCGGCCGGCGCGCGCGAACAGGCGGCAGCGCGCGCCTTCCTGCCCAATCTGTCGCTCAATGCCACCATCGGCCAGCAGAGCTTTGGCTTTGGCAATCTGTTCGAAGCGGGAAGCCGCTATGCCCAGTTCGGCCCGGCGCTCAGCCTGCCGATCCTGGATGGTGGCCGCCGGGCCGGCGATGCGCGCGGCGCGCGTGCCGCGCTGGTCACGGCGGTGGCCGCGCATGATGCCGCGCTGCTGCGCGCGCTGAACGAGGTGGCGGATGCAGCCGGCGCGGTGACGGCGCTGGGCGCGCAGCGCGAGGCCGCTGCCCGCGCGCTGGCCGAAGCCGAAGCGGCGCGCAAGGTGGCGGCGCTGCGTTATGACGCCGGGCTGTCCAATCAATTGCTGGTGCTCACGGCCGATGATGGCGTGGTGACCGCCCGCCGCACGCTGGCGGATATTGGCGCGTTTCGCCTGGCTGCCGATGTTGCGCTGGTGCGCGCACTTGGCGGCGGCTTTAGGGAACAGGAGGGCCAGTGATGGCGGATATGGCAGACACGTCTCTTGGCACGATTGAAGCCCCGGCCACCAATGCGAAACGCGGGCGGGCGCTGCGCCTGCTGGGCGGCGGCGTGGTGATTGCCGCGCTGCTGGCGGCGGCGTGGTGGGCGATCTTTGCCCGCGGCCGGGTGGAAACCGACAACGCCTATGTTGGCGGCGACACCGCACTGGTGACGCCGCAGCTTGCCGGCACGGTGAGCGCGGTGAAGGTGGGCGGCACGCAGGCGGTGCAGGCCGGCGATGTTCTGGTGCTGCTGGACGATGCCGATGCCCGCATCGCCGTGGCACAGGCCGAAGCGGCGCTGGCGCAGGCCCGGCAGCGCTATGGTCAGGCCGGTGCGCTGGCCGATGCTGCCGCTGCCCGTGCTGCCGGGCGCACGTCGGAAATTGCCGCCGCGCGCAGCCGTCTGGCCGAAGCCGATGCCATGCTGGCGCGAATGAAGGCCGATTTCGATCGCCGGCAAACGCTGGCCGGCAGCGGCGCCGTTTCAGCTGAGGAACTGGATGCAGCGCGCGCCGCTCTGGCGGCGGCCACGGCCAGCCGCGATGCCGCGCGCACCGCCGTGGCCGCCGCGCAGGATACGGCGCGTTCGGCCGCCGGCGATGCGGCAGCCGCCGCTGCGCTGGTGCGCGGCACCACGGCCGCCACCGCGCCCGATATTCGCGCTGCCGAAGCGGCGCTGGCGCGGGCCCGGCTTGATCTGGAGCGGACCGTCATCAAGGCGCCGGTGGCCGGCATTGTCACCAACCGCAATGTGCAGGTGGGCCAGCGCGTGGCTGGCGGCGCGCCGCTGATGACGCTGGTGCCCACCGAGGGCCTGTTTGTGGACGCCAACTTCAAGGAAGGGCAGCTGAAGGCCATCAAGATCGGGCAGAAGGTTGAGCTCAAGTCGGATCTATATGGCGGCAGCGTAGCCTATCGCGGCCGCGTCGTGGGCATGGCCGGCGGCACTGGCGCGGCCTTTGCGCTGATCCCGGCGCAGAATGCCACCGGCAACTGGGTGAAAGTGGTGCAGCGCCTGCCGGTGCGCATCGAACTGGACCCGGCAGAGCTGAAGGCGCACCCGCTGCGGGTTGGCCTGTCGATGACAGCGGTGGTGGATACGCGCGAATGAGCGCGGCGGCCGCCCCGCAGCCGCTGACCGGCGCGCGCCTGTGGACCACGGCGCTCACGCTGGCGCTGGCCAATTTCGTGGTGGTGCTGGATATCACCATCGCCAACGTGTCGATCCCCTCGATCGCCGGCAGTCTTGCCGTGGCGCCTGCTCAGGGCACCTGGGTGGTGACCAGCTATTCGGTGGCCGAGGCCATTTCGGTGCCGCTGGCCGGCTGGCTGGCGCTGCGCTTTGGCGTGGTGCGCTGGTATAGTGTTGCGCTGCTCGGCTTCGGCTTTTTCTCGCTGCTCTGCGGCCTGAGCCAGAGCCTGGAGGCGCTGGTGCTGTTCCGGGTGGCGCAGGGCTTTGCCGGCGGGCCGATCATGCCGCTCAGCCAGGCCCTGCTGCAATCCATCTTCCCCAAGGAAAAACAGGGGGCCGCCATCGGCCTGTGGGCGGCAACCACCACGGCGGCGCCGATCTTTGGCCCCATCCTGGGCGGCCTCATCTCCGACAATGCCAGCTGGCACTGGATTTTCTTCATCAACCTACCGGTGGTGGCGCTGTGCCTGCTTGTCATCAACCGCCGGCTGAAGCCATTTGAATCGCCGCTGGTGCGCAAGCCGATCGACATCATCGGCTTCGTGCTGCTGGTGATCGGTATCGGTGCTTTCCAGATCATGCTGGACACCGGCCGCGAGAAGGACTGGTTCGGTTCCACCGAAATTGTCGTGCTGGCCATCGTTGCCGCCATCAGCATCGCTGCCTTCATCATCTGGGAACTGACCGACGAACATCCGATCGTCGATCTGAAGATCTTCCGGCACCGGGGCTTTGCGGCGGCAACCGGCGTGATCAGCCTTGGCTTTGGCAGCTTCTTTGCGGTGGTGGTGCTCACCCCGCTGTGGCTGCAGTCGGTGTTCGGCTACACGGCGACACAGGCGGGTTTCACCACCGCGTGGATCGGGGTGTTCTCCGTGCTGATCGCGCCGGTGGCCGGCCTGTTGGTGGCGCGCGTCGATCCGCGTATCACGGTCAGCGCCGGCATCATCTGGATGGGCCTGACCGCTGCCATGCGCACCAACTGGTCCACCGACAGCACATATTGGGACCTGGTGTGGCCGCATCTGCTCACCGGCATGGGCATGCCGTTCTTTTTCATCGGGCTGACCAGCCTTGCCATGGCCAGCGTGAAGGAGGACGAAGCCGTGTCGGCCGCCGGCATCATGAACTTCTGCCGGGTGCTGTGCGGGGCGATCGGAACCGCCATCGCCACCAGCCAGTGGGACACCCAATCGCGGCAGGTCCGCGCCGCCATGGCCGAAGGCATGAACGGGGTCGATAGCGCCATGGCCCGTTTGCAGGGCGCCGGCCTGAGCATGGAACAGGCGCGCGCCAGCATCGACCGGCTGCTGGAGGTGCAGGCGGCCACCTTGGCCAATCTGCACATCTTTGCCGGCACCGCTGTGCTGTTCTTCGTTGCCGCCGCTGCCGTGTGGCTGGTGCCAAAGGTCACGATTGCCGGGCCGCCGCAGGCCGGGCACTGATTGCAGCCATCACCGGCGCGGGGTGCGGCCCCTGATCCGGTCGAACCCGGCCTTGATCGCGGCAAAGCGCAGGTCAACGCCGGGTTCGAACTGGGTGTCGGTGAAGATATAGGGCCAGTCGCCCTCGATGGCCTCCACCACCAGTTCGCCGACATAGAGCGGATCGATGCCATTGTTGATCGCCAGCGCGGCCAACGCGGCAAATTCGGTCAGGGGCGCATCGGGATCGGGCAGCGTCACCTGTCCGGCCAGGCGTTCCGGCAGCGCCCGCCCCGATTCCATGATGCGGGTGCGGATGAAGCCGGGGCACAGCACCGAAACGCCGATGCCCTTGGCCGCCAGCTTGGGCCGCAGCCCTTCCGAAAGCGCCACAACGCCATATTTGGTGACATCGTATCCCGGCGCGACTGCGGCTATCAGGCCGGCCATCGAAGCGGTGGACACAATCTGGCCGCCTTCGCCGTGCGCTTCGATCAGCGGCCCGAAAATCTCGATGCCCCACACCACGCTCATCAGGTTGACGCCGATCACCCAGTCCCACCCGGCGTCGCTCCAGTCGCCATAATCGCCGCCACCGCCCACCCCGGCATTGTTGACCAGGATATGCACCTTGCCGAACCGGGCGATGGTGGCGTCGGCCGCCGCCTGCAATTCGGCTTTCAGCGAGACATCGGCGCGTACGCCGGCCACATCGGCATTGGTCTGCGCCAGCCGGACGACTTCGCGGTTCAGCGCATCGGCTTCGATATCGGCCATCATCACCTTGACGCCGGCCTGCGCCAGCGCTTCGGATATGCCCAGCCCGATGCCGGATGCCGCCCCGGTCACAAAGGCCACCTTGCCGGCCAGTTCCTGCATTGCGCGTTCCCCCTGCGATGTTCCGGGCACATTAGGCGGCAGCCCGCAGCAGCCAACTGTCAGAAGCAGCGGTGTTGCGCTATCGGGGGGTGACAGCAGGAGCCACACCATGCCGATTGCCCACCACATCCCCGGCCGTTCCCGCGATCTGGGCGGCTTCAGCGTGTCGCGCGTGCTGCCGGCACCGGGGCACCGCTCGGTGGGGCCATTCGTGTTTTTCGATGAGATGGGACCGGCGGATTTTGCTGCGGGACAGGGCATTGATGTGCGCCCCCACCCGCACATCGGGCTGGCCACCATCACCTGGATGTTTGCCGGCGCGATCGGCCATGCCGACAGCCTGGGCACCGCGATCGACATCCATCCCGGCGCTGTCAACTGGATGACCGCCGGGCGCGGCATCGTGCATAGTGAACGCACCCCGCCAGCAGAGCGCGCGGCGGGCCATCACATGCACGGGATTCAGGCGTGGGTGGCACTGCCGCTATCGCACGAGGAAACGCATCCAGCCTTCGCGCATTTTCCGGCCGACGCGATGCCCCGCTTCGAAGCGGACGGCGTGAGCGCGGTGGTGATTGCCGGCAGCCTGTGGGGCCTCACCTCGCCGGTGCAGTTCCCGCACCCCATCATCTATGCCCAGCTGAAACTGGAGCCGGGCGCGCGGCTGGCGCTGCCGGCGGCGTGGGGGGAACGCGGCATCTATCTGGTTTCGGGTGCTGGCCAGATCGATGGCGAGGCGCTGCAACCCGGCGCGATGGCGCTGGCCGGGGCCGGGGATGCCGAGCTGGTGGCCGATGCGCCGATGCTGGCCATGCTGCTGGGCGGTGTCCCGCACACGGAGCCGCGCCACATCGAATGGAATTTCGTCTCGCACGGTCCCGAACGCATCGCCCGCGCTGTGGCGGATTGGCGCGCCGGGCGTTTTGCCATGGTGGCGGGCGACGATGAGTTCATTCCGTATTGAGCGGCGCGGCGCAGCGGCATAGGCTTGGGCATGTTCATTCGCATCACCGACGGCGTGTTCGTGGCGCCGCAGATCACCGCCGCAGATGTGGCGCTGGCGGCGCAGCAGGGGCTGCGCACCATCGTGAACAACCGGCCTGACGGCGAGAGCGCCGATCAGCCAGACGGTGCCACCATCGCAGCGGCGGCCACGGCGGCCGGCCTGGCCTATGTCGCCATTCCGGTTGACCATACCGGCTTCAATCTGGATCAGGTGACGGCGATGGCGGCGGCGCTGGAGCAGGGGCCGCTGCTGGCCTATTGCCGTTCGGGCACGCGCAGCTGCAACCTGTGGGCGCTGGCGGCGGCGAAACGCGGCGGCGATCCCGATGCGATCATCATGGCTGCCAGCCACGGCGGCTATAATGTGGCCGGCCTGATGCCGCTTCTCAGGCAGCTGGCGGGAGGCTGAGCTGTCACGCGGGGATCTTCTGCTGTTTTCGGTGCTGGGCGTTGCCCTGCTGATCTGGCTGACACGCGCGCTGGGTTTTGCCCGTGCCGCCCGGCTGGCCGATGCCGCACAGGCGCAGCGACTGGCGGCGGATGCGCTGCCCGGCTTTCACCCGGCGGATGCGGTGCTCAGCCGCG
>DAITMD010000114.1:0-7144 GCA_036835345.1 Sandarakinorhabdus sp.
AGCACATCGGCAGCCGCACGTTCGGCAATCAGATCCTGCTTGCCGGTGATCGGCAACAGGCTGCCGGCCAGGATCAGGCTCTGCGGGCTGCTGGGCCGATCCACCAGGATGATGCGCGACGGCTGCGCGGCGGGCGGCGCGCCCGCAATCACCTGCCCCGCCGCCACCGCAGGATCGGCGCGCCAGCGGCCGAACGCGGCCTCCAGCAGCGGTTTCAGCTCGGCCGCCGTGATGTCACCGGCCACGAACAGCAGCGCCCGGTCGGGCCGGATCCAGCGCTTGTGCCATTGCACCAGATCGGCGCGGGTGATGGCCTTCACGCTGGCCTCGGTGCCCAGCCCGCTGGGCGGCGCGCCATAGGGATGGGCCGGGCCATAGAGCGCCGGGGTCAGGATGCGCTGGGCGATGCTGATCGGGTTGCTGGCTTCCTGCTTCAGCCCGGTCAACTGCTGGCCGCGCACCCGCTCCACCTCGGCCGGCGGGAAATCGGGGCGCTGGATGATGTCGGCAAACAGCTTCAGCGACGGCGCCAGATTGGATCTCAGCGCATCCAGGCTGATCCGCGTGCGGTCCTGCCCGGCCGATGCACCGATGCCGGCACCCAGCCGCTCACGCGCTTGCGCAATGGCCGGCCCGGTCATGCCCGCTGCGCCTTCATCCATCAGGTTCAGCGCCATCGACTGGACGCCCAACTGGCTGCGCTCGTCCGCCGCCCGGCCGCCTTCGATCGACAGCATCATCCGCACCAGCGGCACCGTGGTGCGCCGCGCCAGTTCCACCTTAAGCCCGTTCGACAGGCTGAACCGTTCGATGGTGGGCCAATCCAGCAGTGGCGGCGCGCCCACCCCCGGCTCGGCCATGCGGGGCGGGCCTTTGGCGGGCGGCGCGGCGGCGGCCACCCTGGGCGGCGGCGGCACATCCTCGGCGGCCGGGCGATCCCCAGGCAGCACCGTCTGCACATAGACGCCTTCGTTCAGCCAGGTGGCCGCAGCGGCCTGCACATCGGCGGGCGCGGCATTCGCATACCAGCCCAGTTCCGTGCGCCAGAACGCCGGATCGCCGGCATAAACCGCACCTTCGGCCAGCGCGGCCGCCTTGCCGCCAAAGCCGCCGATGGCCTCCAGCCCGCGGATCTTGCCAGCCACCACACGGGTGGCCACGCGGGCCACCTCGTCGGCGGTTGGGCCGTTCTTCACGAAATCAGCCAGCGCCGCCTTCACCGCCGCTTCCACCTCCGCCGGCTTGGCGTCGGGGGCCAGCGTCACCTCAATTTCGGCCATGCCCACCTTTTCGAAAATCTGCGCGCCGCCGCTCACCGACACTGCCAGTTTGCGGGTGCGCACCAGCTCATTGTACAGCCGCGAGCTGTTGCCGCCGGCCAGCACTGTCAACGCCACATCGGTCAGCGCCGCTGCGCGTTCCAGCTGCCCCGGCACCACCCAATGGAAGCTGAGGCGCGGGGTGGGAATCCGGTCATATAATGTCTCGCGCCGTTCCTTCGTCCAGCGCAGCACCGGCGCATCCAGCCGCTTTACCGCCGGACCACTGGGGATCGCCCCGAAATAACGCTCCACCAGCGGGCGCGCGGTGGCAACATCGATATCGCCGGCCAGCACCAACACGGCGTTGTTCGGGCCATAATTGGCGCGGAACCAGCTTTGCACATCGGCCAGGCTGGCGGCATTCAGATCGGTCATCGACCCGATGGCATCATGGGCATAGGGGTGCTGCGGCGGGAACAGCGCCTTCAGCGTGGCCTCGCTGGTCAGGCCGAACGGCGCGTTTTCGCCTTCGCGCTTTTCATTCTGCACCACGCCGCGCTGCGCATCCAGCTTGGCCTGGGTGACGGCGCCCAGCAGCCAGCCCATGCGATCGGATTCCAGGAACAGCGCGAGGTCCAGCGCCTGGGTGGGCACGTTCTGGAAATAATTGGTGCGATCGAACCAGGTGGTGCCATTGGCATCGGTGGCGCCCACCTCCTCCAGCTTCCTGAAGAACACGCCGTCGTTGTTTTCGCTGCCATAGAACATCAGATGTTCGAACAGATGCGCAAAGCCGGACTTGCCCTTTGGCTCATCCTTGGAACCGATATGATACCACACGCTCACCGCCACGATCGGCGCCTTGCGATCAGTGTGGACGATCACGCGCAGGCCGTTGGGCAGGGTGAACGCCTCGTGCGGCAGCTGCACCTGTTCCACCAGCGCGGCGATGCTGGTGTTCGCAGGCGCAGCCGAGTTTGCGGCAGGTGTTTGCGCCAGCGCCGGCACCCCGAACATCAACAACCAGGCGCTCACCAGCAATCGCAGCATCATCATCACCTTCTTGGTCGTTTGCCTGTGTGTAACGTGCCTGATACATCCGGCCAATGAACAAGAAACTGCTCGCGCCGCTTTTCGCCCTGCCACTGATTGCCGCAGCGCCGCCGGCCCTGCCCACCGATCCCTTGGCCGCCAGCTTCCGCGCCCATGTCGCCTTTCTGGCCGATGATCTGCTGCAGGGGCGCGGCATCGGCACGCCGGGACATGAAATTGCCGCCAATTATATCGCGCAGCAGTTCGCCCGCGCCGGTTTGACCCCGATGGGCGATGGCGGCACCTGGTTTCAGCGGGTGAACTTCGCCGAAAGCCGCTTCGCCTCGCAGCGGGAAACCGCCGTGCTGGAACTGGGCGACAAACGGCTGACTTTGGAAAACGGCATCGGCCTGGTGGTCTCGCCGGGCAGCGTGGCCGGGCCGGAGAGCGTGAGCGGCGAGATGGTGTTCGTCGGCTATGGCCTGCAGGACAAGAGCCAGGGCATCGATGATTTCGCCGGGCTGGACCTGAAGGGCAAATTTGCGGTGATGCTGTCGGGCGCGCCCGATACGCTGAACAGCGAAGTCGCCGCGCACCTGGCCCGCGTGTCCAAACCGGTGGCGGCGCAGGCAGCCGGTGCCATCGGCATCATCACCGTCCGCACCGCCCGCGAAGCTGCGCGCCTGCCGTGGGAAAAATATGCCAGCCGCGCCCGCCTGCCGCGCCGCGTGCTGCTTGGCCCGGATGGCAAGCCGCTGGGCGATGGCGCGGCGCTGCAGGTGCGCGCCGCCATCGATGATACGGCGGCCGCCGCGCTGTTCGCCGGCGCCCCGCAGGATTTCGCCGCCGTGCGCGCTGCCGCCGCCAAGGGGCTGGTGAAGGGCTTCCCGCTCAGCGGGCGCTTGCGCGTCACCCGCGACACCCGCATCGAACGCATCAGCAGCCCCAATGTGCTGGGCCTGCTGCCCGGCACCGATGCCAGGCTGGCCAGCGAGATCGTGGTGATTTCCGCCCACAGCGATCATGTCGGCACCAAGGCCGGCGCCAAGCCCGGCGAAGATGCGATCTATAATGGCGCGATGGACAATGCGTCGGGCACCGCCACCCTGCTGGAAGCCGCTGCTGCATTGTCGAAAGCGCGGCCGAAACGCTCCGTGCTGTTTCTGGCGACCACGGCGGAGGAATCCGGCCTGCTGGGCGCGGAATATTTCTCCCGCGTGCCCACCGTTGAGGCAAAGCGCATCGTGGCCGATGTGAACATCGACATGCCGATCCTCACCTGCGATTTCGGCGATGTGGTGGCCTTTGGCGGCGAACGTTCCACCATCGGACCGGTGGTGGCGGCCGCTGCCCGCGCCATGAGGCTGGGCCTGTCGCCCGATCCGCAGCCCGAAGAGGCGGTGTTCACCCGGTCAGACCACTATCCCTTCGTCCGCGCCGGCGTGCCATCGGTGTTCCTGAAAACCGGCTGGACCGACACCAAAGGCACCATGGCCTGCAAGGAAGCCGAACGCACCTTCCGCCTGAACCATTATCACGAAGTATCGGATCAGCTGGACCTGCCCTTCGATTGGGCAGCGGCAGCGAAATGGAGCCGGCTCAACACCGATATCATCCGCCGCATCGCGGGCGCCCCCACCGCGCCGCGCTGGTATGCCGGCGATTATTTCGGCAACGCCTTTGCGCCGGACGCACCCAAGGCCCCGCTGCCAAAACCGGCAGCGAGGCGCTGAGCTTCAGGCAGTCAAACGGGTCTGGCGGCGGCGCGACGCCCCGCCCACCAGGCCAAAGCCGGCGATCAGCATCGCCCAGCTCGCCGGTTCCGGCACCCCGCCAATCGGCGGCGGCGGCGGCAACGGGATCGCCCGCACTTCCAGCATGACATTGCTCACCACAACGGCACCGAACTGCGGCGAACCATAGGTAAAGCGCAGGCTGTCTGACGCCCAGTTGCTGTTCACGGCAAAGCTGCTGAAACTGGTTGCGGCAAGGGTGGTCGCGGTTGTCTCCGTCCACAGCGACTGATCATCGGCATCGAACAGCGTGAATGTGCCCTGCGTGAACGATGCCGTGCCGCGCCGCGCGTCAAAGCCCAGCAGCCGCACCTCAAATCCGGCCAGCGGCGTGAAGGTGACTACGCCTTCCGTTGCCTGGACGGTGGAGCGGAAAAACCCCGGCAGATAGGCGCCAAAGCCAGCCTGGAACAGGATGCCATGATCGGTGGCGCCGGCATGGCTGTGCTGCACCGACAGTTCCGCCGTCGATCCGAAATCATAGCCGATACGGTCACCATTGGCCGTGCACAGCTGGTCCACATTGCCGCGCACCGTGCTGGTGCAGGCCGGCGCTGCCAGCGGATCGTCGGGCGACAGCCGCGGCGTGATGATGATGCTGGTGGCCGCCGCCGCCGGCACTGCAATAGCCGCCAGCACCGCAGCGGCAATCATAGACTTGATACGCATGATCCCTCGTCCTTCCCCGCGACGCCGCCCCCGTGGCAGGCTCGCTCCCCTGTCAAAGCGGGAAATGTCGGCAAACCGGGTCAAAATATTTACGTATTGTGAAGAAACCGGTGCCGGCATAGGTTTTGCTGCGGTGATGGTTTACTGCGGTAATGGTTTGCTGCGGTGATCGGGGGCGTGGCATGGCAGCGAAGTCCGCTGAGGCGTTGATTGCGGACTGGCGCGATGGCGATCTTGCCGCGCGTGATATCCTGCTCGAACGCTTTGCCCCGGAATTGAAAGCCATCGCGTCGGCCCAGCTCAGGCGCGAGCGCGGGGTGTCGTTTTCTTCCGGAGATCTGGTCAACGATGCCATCCTGAAGCTGGTGCAGCTGGGCCGCATCAACCTGAACGACAAGGCGCACATGATGGCATTGGCGGCCCGGTTGATGCGCCGCATCCTGATCGATCACGCTCGCGCCCGCGCGACCTCCAAGCGCGATCATGTGCGCATGGTACTGAACGAAGAGCTGGACGGCGAACATGGCCCTGACCTGATTGCGCTCGAAACCGCGCTGATACGGCTGGGAGCAATTGATGAAGGGCTGATGGCCTTGGTGGAGATGCGCTATTTCGGCGGCATGGCGATGGGCGACATCGCCGAGGTGACCGGGCTTTCGGAAGCCACGCTGAAGCGTCGCTGGCGCGTGGCGCGGGCCTGGCTGGCCGATGCGCTGGGGGCCGATACGGCGCTGGTCCATGACAGCCGCTGAAGACCGGATCGCCACCGAACGCGCCGCGCTGGCGCTGTTCGAGGAATTGATCGACATCCGCGAATCCGATCGCAGCAGCTGGATCGCGGCGCTTGACCGCGATGATGCCGTGAAGGCCCGGCTGGCAGCGATGATCGCCGCCGATCGCATCAGTTCGCTGGGCACCGGTGCGGCGGCGCTGGCCGCCATCGGCCCCGCGCCAGACCGCATCGGCGCCTATCGCATCACCGGGATCATCGGGCGCGGCGGCATGGGCGCCGTCTATCGCGGCAGCCGCGATGCCGGCGATTTTGATCTGGATGTCGCCATCAAGATCATCAAGCCCGGCCTGCTTTCGGAACAGCTGGCGGCGCGGCTGGCGGCCGAACGGCAGGTGCTGGCCGGCATGAACCACCCCAATATCGCCCGCCTGTTCGATGGCGGCCGGCTGGACGATGGCGCGCCCTATATCATCATGGAACATATCGACGGGCAGCCGGCCGATCGCTGGGCCGCGGCCACCGGCGCCGACACCCGCGCCCGCGTGCAGCTGGTGATCACCGCAGCCCGCGCCGTGGCCCACGCCCATCAGCGGCTGATCATCCACCGGGATATCACCCCCGCCAATGTGCTGGTGACCAACGATGGCACCGTGAAGCTGATCGATTTCGGCATCGCCCGCAATCTGGATGCCGCCACCACGACCACCACCGATGTGTTCGGCCTTGGCCGGCTGCTCACCCGGCTGCTGCCTGATCCCGAACCGGAACTGGCGGCGATCATCGCGCGGGCCACGGCCGATGATCCGGCGGCACGCTATCCCACTGCCGATGCGCTGGCCGATGATCTGGGCGCGTGGATGGCGGGCCGGGTGGTATCGGCGATGCCCGGCGGCCGCGGCTATGCCATCGCCAAGTTCGTGCGCCGCCACCGCACCTCGGTGGCTTTGGCCGGCACGGCGCTGGTGCTGCTGATCGGTGCGCTGGTCGCCGTGCTGGCGGCCAACCGGCAGGCCCGCATTGCCGAGGCGACCAGCACCGCCCGATTTCAGCAGACGCGCAGTGTCGCCAAGGCCCTGCTGTTTCCGGTCTATGACGAAGTGTCCCGTGTCTCGGGCAGCACGGCCGCCAAGGCCGAACTGGCGCGCACTGGCCTCGCCTATCTGGACGCGCTGGCTGCCAGCCCGGATGCGCCCGCAGATGTGCAGGTGGAGGCGGCACGCGGTTATGTGCGGCTGGCCGAAGTGACCGGCGGGGCACGGGGTGCGGCGCTGGGCATGGCCGGCAAGGCCCCGGCGCTGCTGGCCCGTGCCGAACAGCTGCTGGCGCCGGCACTGGCCGCACGGCCGATCACGCACGATACGGCCCTGGCCTTTGCCACGCTGCGGCTGGAACAGGCCACGTCCGATCTGTACAACAGCAACGATCCCGAACCGGCGCTGCGCCGCGCCACAGAGGCCGAACGGATCATTGCGCCGTGGGCCCGGCAGGATGGCGAATCGGCCATGCTGGCGGCACTGGCCATGAAAACCATCGGGGATGCCCATAGCTGGAACGATGATTTCAACGCCGCGCGCCGCCACCAGGCCAGCGCGCAGGCCTTCATCGCCGCCCTGCCCGCACCACTGCGGGATGATGATCGGGTGCTGGGCGTTCGC
>DAITMD010000115.1:0-7096 GCA_036835345.1 Sandarakinorhabdus sp.
CACATGGAATGCTGGGACAAGGCCAATATTCCTGCCCGCCTGCATTATGGTTCCCATCCGCGCGTGCCGGCGATCATCTGCGCGGCCGATGCCGGCTGGATGATCTGGGCGGTGCCGCCCACACCGGAACAGGCGGCGCGGCCGCTGGGCGGCATGCATGGCTATGATCCCGCGCTCCCCGATATGGCGGCGGCGTTCGTGGCGGCCGGCCCGGCGTTCCGGCGCGGCGTTACCGTTGCGCCGTTCGACAATGTCGATATCCACCCCCTGCTGCTGCGCCTGCTGGGCCTGCCCGCAATGGCCACCGACGGCAATGATGCCACACTGAGGCCGGCTCTCAGGCCGGCTCTGGTTGCGCCGGACGGGGGAAGCCGCTAACGCCGCCGCCTGTTTGCAGGACAAGATCATGGCGTCTGAACTCACCTTGTGGGTGCGGGATGTGGAAGTTCCCGTGCTGACCGGCATCTATTCCGAAGAAACCGGCCGCACCCAGCCGCTGCGGATCAGCGTGGAGGCGCGGATCGACGCGCAGGCCGCCTATGGCCCGGAAACGCCGCTGGCGGCATCGCACAATTATCTTGATCTGAAGGCGGCGATCACCGCCATTTCCACCGACGGCGTGCATTATACGCTGGTCGAATCGGTGGCCGATACCATCATCCGCCGCCTGCTGGCGCTGGATCAGCGCATTTCATCGGTGGAAGTTTCCATCCACAAGCTGGCGATCTGCGAAGCCGGGGAAGCCATCGGCATCACCCTGAAACGCCGCCGCGGGGATGCCGGATGACAGGGCTGGCGCTGGTCACCGCCGGCACGCGCCGGGTGGGGGCGGCCATCGCGGCGGAACTGGCGCGCGGCGGCTGGCGGCTGGCGCTGCATGCCCGGCAGGATGCGGCGCTGGATGCGGAACTGGCCGCCGTTCTGGCCCAGACGGGGGCGGACCATCGCTGTTTCACCGCCGATCTGGCCGATGATGCGGCGCTGGCGCAGCTGTGGGCCGATGTCTGTGCATGGGGCGGGGTGCCGGCGCTGCTGGTCAACAATGCCTCATTGTTCAGCGACGATTCGGCCGCCACGGCCACGCCAGACGCGGTCCGGCGCCACCAGGCGGTGAATTGCGGCGCGCCGGTGCAGCTCACCCGGCTGTTGTGGCAAGACACGCC
This sequence comes from Sandarakinorhabdus sp., assembly GCA_036835345.1. GTDB lineage: Bacteria > Pseudomonadota > Alphaproteobacteria > Sphingomonadales > Sphingomonadaceae > Sandarakinorhabdus. The sequence continues at coordinate 1,164 of DAITMD010000115.1, forward strand.
AGAAGGCAGCGACGCCGCGTCCATCCTGCTGCTCGATCAGCGCATCGCCCACCCGCATGGCGAACAATTTTCCTATACGCTGTCGAAGCTGGCGCTGGCATCGGCGCTGCCGCTGCTGGCACGGGCGCTGGCACCGCGCATTCGGGTGAATGCCGTGGCCCCGGGCCTGACCCTGCCCACCGCCGATTACACGCCGGCCCAGATGCAGCGGCTGGCGGCGCGCATGCCGCTGGGCCGGCTGCCCGATCCGGCGGGCGTGGCGAGCGCGGTGGCCTGGCTGGCATCGGCACGGGCGGTGACCAACCAGATCATCCATGTGGATGGCGGCGCCCACATGGAGGCGTTTGACCGCGATTTCGTGGCGCTGGAACGCGATTAACCCGTGCGCCCGCAGCGCTATCAGCTTGTGCGTCCGCACGGGCCGAGGCTGGTGAGCGCATCCCGCCAGTCCTGCGCCAGTTTCGGGTCTGAGCCGCCGGCAGCGGCGGGCAGGCGGGCGGGCAGGAAACACGCCAGACGATACCAGAGCAGACTGTCCGGCTGCACGCGCTGGGCCGATTCGTCGATGATGTCGCCGCGCGCCACCAGCACGCGGCGCACTTCGCCGGGGCGATTCTGCACCACCAGCGTCGCCGGCTTGCCATCGGCGGCGGTCAGGAAAAACTGGCTCTCGCTTTCGCCGGGAATGGTGCCATCCGCCCGGAAGCCGTTGCTCACGCCCTTGATCTCCGGAACCGTGCCGGCACGGGCTTCGGTTACAATTTGTCGCACCCTGTCGGCCAGCGCCTGATCCCAATCCTGCTGCCCGCGCCGGGACATCAGACGGGTGCCGCCATCACCGCCGGGTTCCGCCAGAAAGGCCAGTATATCCAGCCCTTTGGCCTTGGGTGGACGGCCGCGCGCATCGGCCGGTGCATCCCATAGCCAGGCCAATGTGCCGGCCACGCCGCCGGGTGCAACCAGCACGTTGGTGACCTGCGCCGTGACCATCACGCGCACCCGGCCGGCCGGCACGCCCGGTGCCGGGGGCAATGTCTGCAGCTTGCTGATGGTGGCGCGCACGATCAGCGGGCTGGCCAGCGCCAGATCGGCCACATCGGCATAGCCGGCAATGCGGTCAGGGCTGGCTGCCGGCTGTGCCAGGCCCGGCGCAGCAGCGGCAATAATGGCCGAAATCAGGCAGATCGGCAGCAGGGGCTTGGTCATGAGATGCAGCATGACCTGATGACTATTGCCCGCAGATGAAGCCTGCAAGCCCGGCCTTCACCCTCGGCAAAGCGGGAGGGAACAAACGCCGTCCATCCTTTCTTCATCTCTGGGGCAATCAACGTAGCGACAACAACTCTGGCGGGAATGTGGCAAAAAGCCGGTTGCGGCGGCGCGTGGCTTGCGGTTAGAGGGGCAGTGTGAGGGAATGGCGCAGGGTTGAGGGGGGTCCTCCGTCCGCGGCGTTTCCAGTCATCAAGGGAGTGCCCTTCCAGTCATGTCGTACATGGACGCACCTGCGATGAGCAAGAACCGGCAGATCGCGCTGGTGGGCGTTGCCCTCCTGCACGTTCTGCTCGGCTGGGCCATCGTTTCTGGATTCGCCGTTAACATGGTGAAGAAAATCATCGATCCGCTGGAAGCGGTGAACGTGAAGGAGGAGGCGCCTCCGCCAGACGAACCGCCACCGCCGCCGCCCAAGGAAATCGAAATCCCGCCGTATGTGCCGCCGCCGGAGGTGTCGATCCAGTCGGACGCGCCTGCGCCGACGATCACCACGCAGTCCACGGTGGCCCGTCCGGACCCGCCCGTGGTGGCGCCGCCGGCACCGCCCGCGCCGCCGGCACCCACGGTTGCGCCCACGCCGGCCACGCCGCGCGGCCGCGGCAACGTATTTTCCGATGATGACTTCCCCAGCGCCTCGCGTGCTGCCGAGGAGGAGGGCGTGACCCGCGTATCCTACCTGATCGGAACGGATGGACGGGTGACCGAATGCCAGGTGACCCAATCGAGCGGTCACAAGCGGCTTGATGACGCCACCTGCTCGATCATCCAGCGCCGGTTCCGCTTCAACCCGGCAACCCGTGACGGCCAGCCCGTCGCGGAGCGTCGCAGCCAGCCCGTCCGCTGGAAACTGGTCAACTAACCACGCAACGAGACAACCGGGCAGGTCGCAACTAATCGGCCCGGTCAACCAACAAGAGGGAAGAAAAAAATGCAGACCGAAGCCGTCGAGAATCCATATGGCCTGATGGCCGCCCTTGAACAGGGGGGTGTCATTGCCTGGGCCGTGTTCGGCCTGCTGGTTGTCATGTCGCTGTCCAGCTGGTTTGTGATCATCACCAAGTATCTGGATCAGAAAAAGGTGATGTCTGAGGCCGCTGAACTGGAGAAGAAGTTCTGGAGCGCATCCGATCTCAAGACCGGCGCCTCCAAGCTCGACAAGAATTCGCCGTTCCGCCAGATCGTTGATGACGGCCTGCGCGCGTCGGATCACCATGAAGGCCGCCTGACCGACAAGATCGATCAGCACGAATGGGTGACGATGGCCCTCAACCGGTCGGTCAGCGCCATCAACGGCAAGCTGTCGAGCGGGTTCTCGTGGCTGGCTTCGGTCGGCTCGACGTCGCCGTTCGTCGGTCTGTTCGGCACCGTGGTCGGCATTTATCGGGCGCTGATCAACATCGGTCTGGCCGGTCAGGCCTCGATCGACAAGGTTGCCGGCCCGGTGGGTGAAGCCCTGATCATGACCGCGCTGGGTCTGGCCGTGGCCGTGCCCGCCGTGCTGGGTTACAACTGGCTGACCCGCCGCAACAAGGATATCGCCGATCGCCTGAACAACTTCACCGCCGACGTGCATGGCGCGCTGGTGTCGGGTTCGCGCATCGAACGCCCGGTCATGGCTGCGGCTGCCCCGGCCGCCGCTCCGGTCAAGCGCTGAACGGTCTGATCACCGATAAGGAGACAGTCCGATGGCGATGAGTATCGGCAAGGACACCGACGAAAACGCACCGATGAACGAAATCAACACGACTCCGCTTGTGGACGTCATGCTGGTTTTGCTGATCATCTTCCTGATCACCGTTCCGGTTGTCATCCAGACCGTGCCGCTCACCTTGCCAACGGTGACCAATGTTCCCACCACGACCAAGCCGGAGAACGTGCTGGTTTCGGTGGATTCGAACTGCGACACCTACTGGAGCCAGACGCTGGTCAACGACAAGCAGGAGTTGCTTGATCGCGGCGTGAAGGCACTCAAGGACGAGATTGCCCGCCAGGAAGCTGCTGGCGGGAAGATCGAACTGCCGGAAGTGCATATCCGCGGTGACAAGGATGTGGCCTATCGCTGCGTCGGCGGCGTGGTGTTCACCATGCAGCGGGCCGGTTTCCTGAAGGTCGGGTTCATTTCGGAACCGGCAGCAGGTTCGGTATCGCGCGATTTCTGATGCAATGATGGGGCTGGCGGTGCCGGCCCCATCCGATAACAGGAGTTTGGCCAATGGCCATGTCAGTTGGCAAAGAGGGTGGTGACGACAACCCGATGGTGGAAATGAACACGACGCCGCTTATCGACGTCATGCTCGTTCTGCTCATCATGTTCATCATCACCATTCCGGTGCAGACCCACGCCGTGAAGCTGGATCTGCCGCCGCCCAATCCCAACCCGAGCGACGTTGATCCGACCTTCAATCAGATCGACATCGATTTTCTGGGCAACGTCTACTGGAACAAGACTGAAGTCGATATGGCGCAGCTTGCCGGCTATCTGAAGCAGGCGGCAGCCATGCCGGAACAGCCGGAACTGCGGATGCGTCCGGAGGCCGAGGCCCGCTATGAGCTGGTGGATCAGGTGATGGCCGCCGCCCAGCAGGCCGGGATCGAAAAGATGGGCTTTGTGGGCAACGAAGCCTACGCCAGCTGATCGCCGCCGGGCGGGCAGTTAGGCGCCGTCTGCCGGCTCTGGCAGGATCAGTCAGCGAACGGGAAAGGCGGCTTTCGAGCCGCCTTTTTTGTGTCGTCTGGGGGCGCAGCTTTTCCGCGCTCTGCACCGGCAATCCCGCGGACCCGGCGCCGGCCAGTGCCCTCAATCCCAAGCCCCCCAATCCCCGCAGTATCCTCCGCCCGCTTCCCGCCCTAACCTCCCCGCAAAGGAGCAGCACAATGGCACGTCTCACCGGCAAGGTTGCACTGGTTACCGGCGCGGCATCGGGGATTGGCGCGGCGGCGGCGCGTCGATTGGCGCAGGATGGGGCGGCGGTGCTGCTGACCGATGTCGATCTGGCCGGCGAAGATGTGGCGGCCAGCATCGCCGCTGCCGGCGGGCAGGCGCAGTTCCGGCTGCACGATGTGACAAGTCACCCCGATTGGGCGGCGGCGGTTGAACATGCGATGCAGGATTTCGGACGGCTGGACATATTGGTCAACAACGCCGGCATCTCGGGCGGTCGCAACGAACTGATGGACCACAGCTTTGACGCGTGGCGGCAGATCATCGGCGTCAATCTGGACGGGGTGTTTCTGGGGCTGCGCCATGCCGGCCCGCGCCTTGCAGCGTCGGGCGGCGGCAGCGTGATCAACGTCTCGTCGATCCTGGGCAAGGTCGGCCTTTCGGGCGCGGCGGCCTATTGTGCGTCGAAAGGTGGAGTGACGCTGCTCACCAAGGCGGCGGCGCTGGAATGGGCGCCGCTGGGCATCCGCGTCAACAGCGTGCATCCCGGCTTTATCGACACGCCGCTGGTGGCCAATGCACTGGCGCAGCGTGAGGATGGCAACGAAATGCGCGTGGCGCTGATGGGCGCGCATCCGCTGGGTCGGTTCGGCGTGCCCAAGGAAATCGGCGACGCCATCGCCTTTCTGGCCAGCGACGAGGCCAGCTTCATCACCGGCGCGGAGCTTTGTGTGGACGGCGGCTATACCGCGCAATAGCGGCGGTCAGGCAGCAACCTGATCGAATTGCAGCCGGGCCAGCCGGGAATAAAGCCCTCCGCCGGCCATCAGACTGTCGTGGGTGCCGGCGGCGACAATGCGGCCCTTGTCCATCACCACGATCCGATCGGCGCCGCGCACGGTGGCCAGCCGGTGCGCGATCACCAGCGTGGTGCGGCCCTTCATCAGATCTTCCAGCGCAGACTGCACCAGCCGCTCGCTTTCGGCATCCAGCGCGCTGGTGGCTTCGTCCAGCAGCAGGATCGGTGCATCACGCAGGATGGCGCGGGCGATGGCCAGCCGCTGCCGCTGACCGCCAGACAGGCGGGTGCCGGCTTCGCCCAGATAGCTATGGATGCCGTCGGGCAGATCTTTCAGGAATGTATCGGCGTGAGCGGCTTCGGCAGCGGCCCACACTTCGGCTTCGCTGGCTTCAGGGCGGCCATAGCGGATATTTTCCAGCGCGCTGGCCGCAAAGATCACGGTTTCTTGCGGCACCACGGCCAGCCGGCTGCGGATGGCCTGCGGATCGGCATCGGGATAGGCCACGCCATCGATGCTGAGCGTGCCGCGTTCCGGATCATAGAAGCGCTGCACCAGCTGGAACAGGGTGGACTTGCCAGCGCCCGATGGCCCGACCACGGCCACGGTTTCCCCCGGTTCGATATGCAGGGTGAAGCCGTTGAGCGCCGGCGTATCGGGCTTGGAGGGATAGTGGAAATGCACATCGTCCAGCGCCAGCCGGCCCAGCGCCGGCACGGGCAGGGGCGCGGGATGGGCCGGCGCGTGGATGAGCGGGCGGGCAGAGAGAAGTTCCTCCATGCGGCCCGATGCACCGGCGGCGCGCATGAAATCGCCATAGACTTCGGTAAGCGTGCCGAATGCGCCGGCCACGATGGCGGCCGCGAACACGAAGGCCGCGATCGATCCGCCCGAAAGCGTGCCGGCAATCACGTCCAGCGCGCCTTGCCACAGCACCAGCGTGATGGCGCCGAACACCAGCGTGATGATCAGCGCCGTCA
>DAITMD010000116.1:0-4498 GCA_036835345.1 Sandarakinorhabdus sp.
GGCTGCGCAGCGCGTTGGCGCAGCGGTTTGGCGATGATGTGGACCGGCAGCTGGCGGCGCTGCTGAACCGCGCGCCGCTGGATGTGCGGGTGAACAGCCTGAAGGCGGCGCGCGCCGATGTGGCCGCCGCCCGGCCGGACTGGCAGCTGCTGCCCACCACCGCGCACGGCCTGCGCCTGCCCACCGGCACCCAGATCGAAGCCCTGCCCGAATATAGCGGCGGCCTGATCGAAGTGCAGGATGAAGGCAGCCAGATTGCCGCCGCCGCTCTGGCAGCACAGCCCGGCGAGACGGTGGTGGATCTGTGCGCCGGTGCCGGCGGCAAGACGCTGGCGCTGGCGGCAGACATGCGCCTCGAGGGCCGGCTGATTGCCTGTGACACCGATCGCGGCCGCCTGTCGCAACTGGCCCCGCGCGCCCGGCGCGCCGGGGCGGATGGCATCGAAACCCGGCTGCTCAATCCGGGGCAGGAAGCCGCTGCGCTGGCCGATCTGGCCGGCAGTTGCGACGCCGTGCTGATCGATGCGCCCTGTTCGGGCAGCGGCACCTGGCGGCGCAATCCCGAAAGCCGCTGGCGGCTGACCCCGGACCGGCTGGCGCGGTTGACGGCAACGCAGGCGCAGCTGATCCAGATCGGTGCATCGCTGCTGCGCCCTGGCGGCCGGCTGGTCTATATCGTCTGCTCGCTGCTGCCGGCCGAAGGCGAGGCGCAGCTTGCCGGCACGGCGGGGCTTGGCCCATGGCACAGCCGCGTCCTGACGCCGGCCGACGACGGGTGCGACGGCTTTTTCATCGCGCAGACAGCAAGGCTCTGATACCAGCGGGGTTCGGAGAGAAGATATGCGCTTTGCCCACATACTGCCGTTCGTACTGCTGGCCGCCACTGCCGCTGCCGCCGCGCCAACCCGTGATGACCAGTTGAAGCCGGTGTCGCTGCAGTTTGCCGCTGTCGGCCAGGCGGCGCTCGCTGCCGGCAAACCGCAGGACGCCATCGACAATTTCGAAGCGGCGCTGGCCAGCGATCCGCGCAACGTGGCGGCGTTCAGCGGCATTGCCGCAGCCTATGAAAAGCTGGGCCTGCCCGGCCGCGCGATCAAATATTACCGCGAGGCGCTGGCGCTCAATCCGTCCGATCTGGCGGCGCTGGAAGGGCAGGGCCGGGCGCTGGCCAGCCGCGGCGCAACGGCGCGGGCGCAGGTCAATCTGGCGCGCATCAAGGCGCTGTGCAAGGCTGATTGTAGCGCTGCCAGCCGCCTGGAAGGCGTGATCGCCAAGGCCACGCAGACCGCCAGCGTGGCCCCGGCCAAGGCCAATCCGGTCCGCAACTGAGCTACAACAGGGCGGCGGCGCGGGCGAAGGCCTCCACCGGCACGGTTTCGGCGCGGGCTTCGGCCGTGATGCCCTGCGCCTCCATCGCCGCCAGCGCGCCGGGCAGGGCCTTCAGAGATTGGCGCAGCATCTTGCGCCGCTGCCCGAACGCCGCCGCCGTCAAGGCCGCAAGCCGCGCCGGGTGCGCCGCTGCCATCGGCGGGGCCGGCACCAGATGGACCACGGCGCTATCGACCTTGGGCGCCGGCACGAAAGCGCGCGCCGGCACCAGCAACGCAATTTTGGCCACCGAACGCCACTGCGCCAGCACCGACAGCCGGCCATAGGCCGCGCTGCCTGGGCCGGCGGTGATGCGCTGCGCCACTTCGCGCTGAAACATCAGGGTCAGGCTGGCCCACCACGGCGGCCATTCCGGCCCGTCCAGCCAGCCGGTGAACAGCGCCGTGCCGATATTATAGGGCAGGTTGGCGATGATGTGGGCGCCTTCGCCGGCCAGCGCGCGGGCATCCACCGCCATCGCGTCGGCCCCCACCACCTGCAACCGGCCATCGGCAGCGTCGGCCAGTTCGGCCAGCGCGGGCAGGGCGCGGTCATCGCGTTCCACTGCCACCACGCTGGCACCGGTGCGCAGCAGGGCGCGGGTCAGGCCGCCGGGGCCGGGGCCAACTTCATAGGCGCGCGATCCGGGGCCGATGGCGGGGATGCGGGCAATCCGGTCGAGCAGGTTGGTGTCGGTCAGGAAATTCTGGCCCAGCGATTTCTTGGCATTCAGGCCGTGCGCGGCGATCACCTCGCGCAGCGGCGGCAGATCGGAAAGCGCCATCGTTCAGCGGCGGCGGGCAGCGCAGGCGGCTGCCATGCGGATGGCGGCAATCATCGCCGTCGGCGTGGCCAGGCCCTTGCCGGCAATATCGAAGGCGGTGCCGTGATCGGGTGAAGTCCGCACGATGGGCAGGCCCAGCGTGACATTCACCCCGTCATCAAAATGCAGGGCCTTCAAGGGGATAAGCGCCTGATCATGATAAAGGCACAGTGCCACATCATAACGCGTGCGGGCCTTGGGATGGAACATCGTATCGGCAGCCAGCGGCCCGATCACGTCATGGCCCTCGGCGCGCAGCGTCTCGATGGCCGGGCGGATGATCTCCACCTCCTCGCGGCCCAGCGTGCCGCTTTCGCCGGCGTGCGGGTTCAGCCCGGCAATGGCCAGACGCGGCGCGGCGATACCGAAATCCCGGGCAAGTGCCCGCGCCGTGATGCGGGCGCGGGTGACGATCAGATCGGCCGTGACCAGTCGCGGCACGTCGGCCAGTGGCACATGCACCGTCAACGGCACGGTTCGCAGGGTTGGCCCGGCCAGCATCATCACCGCATTGCTGGCCAGCACGCCGCAGCGTTCCGCCACGAATTCGGTCTGCCCCGGATAGTTGAAGCCGATGGCGCCCAGCTGCGATTTCGACACCGGCCCGGTGACAAGGCCTGACGCCATGCCCTGCCGCGCCAGCCCGCACGCCAGTTCCAGACTGTCCAGCGCACAGCGCGCACCGGCCAGATTTGGCTGTCCGGGCACGATATCGCCCGGATCATCCACCTGAATCAGCGGCAGCGCATCGGCAAACGCCGCAGCAGCTTCGGCCGGATCGGACAGGGGGGCAATCGGCCCGTCCCACACCTCGCGGATGGAGCGGGCATCGCCGATGGCCAGGAACGGCGGTAGGCCATGATCATGCCGCCGCGCCCAGGCGCCGGCGATGATTTCAGGCCCGATCCCGGATGGATCGCCGATGGAAATGGCCAGCGGCGCCGCCACCGCGCCGCCCATCAGCGGTAATCGACGATGGCGTCGCGCCGCAGATCACGCAGATAACGGCGGGCGCGCATGTTGATCCGCTCCTCGTTCATCTGGGCATAGACCTGATCGAAATTCGGGGCTGTCGCCTGGATCTGGCTGTCATCGCGGCCGCACAGCACCAGCACGCGCAGGCCTTCTTCGGCCGAACCGAAGGCCGGCGTGGCTTCACCGATCGAAAGCCGGCCCATGATGTTCTGCAGCGGTGCCGGCAGATCCTTCATGCGCACCGCATCGTTGGTCGCCACCTCGCCGCCGATCTTCCGGGCAGCGGCTTCCACGCCGCCGCAGCCGCCCATATTCTGGGTGGCAGCCTGCACTTCGGCAGCGCGGGCGCGGGCGGCGGCTTCGGTGATGTCAGCGCTCAGCGGCACGGTGATCTGTTTCAGGCTGAGGACCGCCAGCGTGGGATCGGCGGCCAGCACCTGGCGCTTTTCCAGCAGGGCCATCACGGCCACGCCGCCCGGCACCTGCACCGGATCGGTGATCTGGCCGGGCTGCAGAGCCGCCACGGCCGGCGCCACCGCATCATTCAATTGTTCGGCGCGCACCCAGCCCAGATCGCCGCCCAGGCCGGCGGTGGAGGCTTCGGAAAACTGCCGCGCATAGGCAACGAAGCTGGCACCGCCGCGGACCTGGCCAACGATGCGGGCGGCATCCAGCATCACGTCGTTCACAGTTTCCGGTGTGGCCGACAGGAAGATTTCGCCGACATGATATTCGTCCTTGCCCTTGGCGGCATTCAATTTGTCGATCACCGACTGCACTTCGTCGTCACCCACGTTGACCAGCGGTTCAACCTTGCGCCGCAGCACCCGGCTCCACGCCAGTTCAGAACGGATCTGCGCCTTCAGGCTGTTGGCCGATGAACCGGCATCGTGCAGATAGGCATCGAACTGCGCCGGGGTACGCTTGAAATTCTGGGCAATCCGCTCGAAGCTGCGGGTCACTTCGGCTTCGGGGATGCGGATGTCGTTTTCCAGGGCTTCCTGCATCTGCAGCTTTTCGTCGATCAGGTTGCGGATGATCTGCAGGCGCAGGCGCTGCTTTTCATCTTCGTCGATGCGGCCGCCATTGGCTGCCACCACCAGGCCCAGCCGCTGATCGATGTCGGTATCGGTGATCACATCGCCGTTCACGATCGCCTGCGCCTTGCGCAGCGCCGGATCGACTGTGCCCATCACCAATATGTCGGGCAGATCATTGGCGTTGAAGCTGCGGCCAATGGTCTGGGCCAGGCTGCCACCCATTGGCGCGGCCAGCATTGCGGCCACCACAGCCAGTTGCACCGGTTTCAATTTCATCCACTCGCTCCGTCAC
>DAITMD010000116.1:4598-7042 GCA_036835345.1 Sandarakinorhabdus sp.
AAATCGCGGTCCCCCACATAATCGCGCCGCCAGCCCAGCCCGAAGCGGAAACATTCATCCTCATATTCCAGCCCGATGCGGTGGCGGATCGGCTGGAACCCGTCGCCGGTGGTGAGCGGATTGTCGGATACGGTCGTCAGATCGACAATGGCATTGCCGAACAGAGTCCAGTATCGCGCAAAGGCCAGCCGGCCGGCAACCCGCAGTTCCTGCCGGTCTTCCAGATCCTCCAGCGTGACATTGCGGTTGAGCCGAACATAGGACGCCGAAACATAGGTGCGCCGGCCGCCCAGCGTCAGGTCGATTTCGTTGCGGCGCACGGCAAAGCCATCCTGATCCAGCCGGAACCGGTGGGTGAATTCCACCAGCCGGCCGATCTTCAAAGTGGTGCGGCCCACCACATCCGACATGCGGCCGCGAAAGCCGGTGCCATCGGCAAATTCGCTGCCATCGCCGTTCAGGCGTACCGACTGGCCGATTTCGGTGCGCAGCTGCCAGCCCGGCCGGTCCAGCGCATATTCAATGCCATAGGTGATGCGACTGCCGCTTTCGTGGCGATCAAGGCCGGGCGTGCGGTTCAGATCGAACAGGCTGATGTCTTCCAGTTCGAACGCCCGCGAATCCTCGTTGGGGAAGCCTGAATTGGCCAGTTTGGGCGCTGCCACGATCTGCACGCGCGGCGTGATCGTGTGTTCACCGCCAAAGGCCGGGCCAGCCAGCGGCCAGCTGACATCCATCGCCGCCAGCGCCACGCCGCGCCCGCGCCAGCCATCACGACCGGCATATTCGGGGAAGGTGGCCAGCGCGCTATTGCGCACATCATAGACATCGCCGCGCACCAGCCCGGTGAAGGCCACGCGCTGCCCCATCTGCGTGATCAGGCTGCGATCCCAGCGACCCCAGCCGATGGCGCGATAGGCATCCTGTCCGTCGGTGCGGGTGAGCAGCATCGAATTGGCGCCCAGCCGCACCCGCCCGCCGGCCACATCCAGATCAGGCCGCCAGTCATAATCGATCAGCGGCAGCACCAGCGGGCTTTCGCTGGCGCGGTCGGTGACGCGCAGGCCCTGAAAATACCAGGCTGAAATCGACAGCCAGCTTTCATCGGTGATGCGTTCCAGCGCATAGCTTGACCGCAGCGTGTCATCGAACCCCAGGCCATAGCGGCGGTTGAACGTGTCATCGCTGGTCAAGCGCAGCGAAAACACTGATCGCCAGCGTTCGTTGTGCTGCAGGCGTCCGCGCACGCCCAGATAGCCGCGAAACCGCTCACCCCGGTCAATTTCGGTGACGCCGTCGGGGGCCAGATCGAACCGCCGCGCAAAGGTGAACATGCCGTCCACCTGGATCGGCCCATCCTTCAGCAGCCGCCGCGCCTGAAAGGCGAGCGCCGGATTGGTGGCCGTATACAGCCACGGCGTCAGGGTCAGATCATGATCCGGCCCCAGGCCAAGATGGATCGGCGCCGATACGCCGAGGCCCAGCTGCCGCTGAATTTCCACCGCCGGGATCAGCAGCCCGCCGGCGCGCGGCGCATCGCCATCCGGGTGCGACAGGCGCGGCAGATACAGCACCGGCACACCGAACATCTCCAGGCTGGCATCGCGGTAGGAAATGCGGTGCCGTTTCTGATCATAGCGCACGCTCACGGCCTTGATCTTCCACACCGGCGTCTGCGGGCAGCCTTCTCTGTCCACCACCGCGCAGGGGGAATAGACGGCGTGTTCCAGATTATAGCTGTCGCCGCTGCGGGTGGCGGCGCGCGCGCCCAGCCGGCCGCCATCGTTCAATACCAGCAGCATGTTGGCAATCGCCCCGTCACGCAGGCTGTCGGTCAGGGTCACCCGGTCACCCATGGCCTGATTGCCGGCCGGATCGGTGATCGAAACATTGCCAATGGCTACAACCTCGCCGGGCGTGCCTTCCGCATCGCCCTGTGCAGCGCGCTTATACTCCACCCGGTCTGCCGCCATCCGATAGCCATCGCGCGACACCTGCACCCGGCCGCTGGCCACGATCAGGCGCGTGTCTTCATTGTAGCTGAGTTGATCGGCTTCGAAATCCAGCGTGTCGCCGGCCCCCGGCAGCGTGTTGCGGCGCGGCGGCGCATCGGGATCGGGGCCTGCCGGCTCAGGATTTCCCCATGTCGCCGGGCTGAGCCGCTGCGCCAGTGCCGGCGCCGGCAGCAGCGCCAGCATGGCCGCAGCCGTCAGCAGGCAGGCCCGGCTGTTCATCAGGGAATATCCGGGCAGGGTCGGAGCGGGCGGCACCAGCGTCGGATAGCCGTGCGCCGCCGCGCCCGCAACCATCAGCTTGGCGTGTCGGCGGCCGGCTCCTAAGGCTATGCCCACACCGAATCGCCAGAGGACCTGCCCCATGCTCTCCGTCGCCTTTCAATCCGCTGCCGCCGATCCTGCCGCCACGCTGGTGGTGCTGGCCGGGCC